>DAOTUF010000391.1:0-27527 GCA_034437495.1 Chloroflexaceae bacterium
GTTGGGCGGGTGGCGGGCCGGGTGGGGAGGGTTCTGGCGGCGCTGGCGGCAGGGTCCCGGGAGCCGCGTGTGGCGGCAGCGGAGCCATCAATGTGGGGGGAGCCAGAAACCGCCCCAGTGCGCTGAAGACCACCCGTTCACCAGGGGGCAGCTCCGGCCAGTATTCAAAGCGGGCCCGCTCAAAATACTGCACGGTCCGGACCCGCCCATCGTTCGTCATCTCCTCCAGTTCCTCGCTGATGGGATACCCGAAGATGCGTTCGGCTCCGTGGGTCTCCCAGATTTCCTTGAAGCCATATTGAATGATATGCCCCGTCTTGGGGAGGTACCGTCTCAGGGAGGTGGCCCGGATGGGCGCAGCGGTGGAGAACACCCGCCCCGCGGTCACTTCAAGCCCCAGGTTGCCCAGTTCGACCCGCTGGTTTTCACCCTCCTCCACCAGTTCGAAGCGGGCGCGTTCAAAATACTGCGTCACGCGGCCCGTCTCGTGTGACACGTATTCTTCGGTAATCGGGTAGCCAAACACGTAGAGGCCGCCCTCGGTTTCCCAGAAGTGGCGGAAGACCCCACGGATAAAATGCCCCGTCTCCGCAACATACCGCGTGTCGGTTTGAGCCTGGGAAAGGGGTACCGGCCCACCAGTCAGCAGCAGAAGCATCAAGAGGAGGGGCAGCAGGATGATACCTGTAGGTGAAGATACCGAAAGACTTCGTGATATGCGCTGCATTCCAACAACCAGCCTGTTCATTCTTGTTCCTCGCCATTATTATACACGAAAGCCCCGATTCGAAAAGCCATCTTCGCCGGGTTCTCTTTATTCAAACGCAACTTTCTCCCATTGTCGCACGTCTTACTCGTTAAGAAGACCTGGCATGATATGCCAGACCGACCCGTTCAAATTGAGCATAAGGCACAAGTAATCCAGGAGTAGAGATACGATGCAAACGAATGACCCATACCATAGTCGCGTTCCGCAGCACACCACAGCGCAGGACCAGCACACCTGGTATTCATCGGCGGGGTTGCAGACGCAACGCCTGTCGGCTTACCCCCAGGTCGGCGCTGCGCAAGAAGCCTCCGCAAGCCGTGCCCCGACCGAGGAAGAACGCGGGTCTCCTGCCCCGGGCAAAGCCTCCCCATCAAAGCCCATCAGCAGGCGCAACAATATGGCCGCGCTGGTGCTCATTGGCGCGGGGGTGCTGATGCTGCTCGGGCGGATGTTGCCCGCTGGTGGCCCGGTGCATGGCAGTATGGTGCTGCTCACTATTGCAAGCTGCTTCCTCTTTTTTGCGCTCTGGAAGCATGTCTACGGGCTGCTCATACCGGGCTGCATCATTGGCGGCCTGAGCGTCGGGATTATGTTTGGCCCGGTCACGGGGGGGGCGTCGGTGTTGTGGGGGTTGGCTCTGGGGTTCATGGCCATCCTCTTTGTCGGGCGGGTCCTGTTCAACAACCAGAGCCAGTGGCCCATCTACCCGGCGGTTCCGATTTTTGCCCTGGGCATCGTAGTGGCCATGGCGCACCTGCCCGGCTTGCTGGCGGGGGGGCTTATCTGGCTGCCACTGCTGCTTATCGGGGCTGGTTTCTACCTCGGATGGAAGAAGTAGGCATCAGGAGCGAAGATGACGACAAAAATCACCCGCGAGACCGGGCAGGGAGATGGGCAGCGCATGGCTTTTCCGGTGCTCCTCGTCATCGCGGCGATGCTGCTCGGGTTCGGGGCCACGCTGCTCCTGCTCAGTGTGGCCTACGTGCGCGACCTGGATACGCTGCGGCGTGCGCCAGAAGCCGTCTGGCTCTTTATCTGCGGGGTGCCCACCGATGACCCATTGGCGCTGCCGCTCCTGCTGCTGGTGGGAGGGGGAGCGCTGGTGGGGGGTGTGGGAGTGCTCGCGTTCAACCACTTCTGGCAAAAGCGCCGCCGGTGAGGGGAGGGGAGCGAGGGGGCTTCGATGGCCTGGTGGTGCCTCACCCGTCGCTCTCTGCTGCCCTTCGCATGGCGAGAAAAGCTTCCTTGAGGGGCTGGTTGATGGCACTATCAGGTTCGGCTATCAAAAGTTCCTGGTAGGCATCAAGGTACTGTGACCGCAGGCGATGAAAGAGATGCAGAAAAAAGCGAAGGAATCCGATGCAGTCCAGTATCACAAACTCTGTGCCTCCCGTCTGCTCGTAGAGGCTCACCGCATATTCCTGGACCGACGGATCTATCTCGGCAGTGGTGATGAAAAGGTAGTGTTCGATGTGATAGTTCGCATTTCGGACCTTTTGCAGCGCCCGATCAATGTCTTCCCGTACGACGGCCTTCATCTTCATTTCGTAGCTGGTGATGACCTGCTCATCATTGACCAGGGTGATTTCGACGTCTCCAAATGAGCCTGTTTGTTCATCAGCTGCGTTGTGGCTCCTCAGTGGCAGAACCCGTTCTCCCAACTGCTGAGTAGCAGCTTTATAAGCCGCTGCAATAATGAGAACGGGCAGCCTGCTGCTCCCCCGCGAACCGTAGTGTTTCAACTTCAGGTGTTGTTCAACCAGCGCGATGATTCCTTCGGCAGAGAGCGGGAGGGTTTCTTCGGACATCTGAAAACTGGCCAACAATGACTGCATTCGCTGATCCCGCTCATCTCGGTACGACAGCAGGTCGCGCACCACCTCAGCAAGCAGATCTTCAGGAATGATTGAACCTTCGTAGACCCCATTGATAAGCTCGAGCAGCGAGGCATAAACACGGGCGGGTCTGCCAACGAACCCCATGGTTCGGGAGAGAACCTGGTCGAGGTTTCGTAGGGCAGGAGTAAGGTAGGCCGTGGTTGGGTTGCAGGGGAGGTTGTGCGCATGAATGAATCGGGTCACATAGTTCTCATCGTATCCCCGCCCTGAATACACGTCAGAATCGCCTATTCTGGTATACGGCTTTCTGATATCCACCCTGGGATCGTCGATTTTTGCCAGCAGGGATGAGAGAAGGACCCGCACCCCGGCCCGGTTCTGGTGGTTTCTGGTGAGTGTTTTGATATGGCTCTGGATAGAGGCATCACTGATGATGGGCGCGGTGAAATTTGCCACGGCCCGCTCGTATGCTCGCTCGAGAATGGCCGCGGTCTCAGCCCGGAAGGTTTCCCCCCTGACCGATCCTTTTCTTGCCATATGCTACCGTTCCTCTAGATGATAGTTGACCCATAATACCTCTTTTCGCGGCATCTTCACCGAATGGACCAGCCGCTCGGGGGCCTCAATGCACCTCCAGGCACCATACAGTTCGTTCATCAAATCGCAGTGGTAGCTCGAGAGGGCCACTTTTCCCTGAACCTGGTGCAAGACGGCTGCCAGTTGTTGGTGTTCATCGTCACTCATCTCATACGCATAGGCATTCGCATCGGTTCGAGATGCATGGGGGTAAGGGGGGTCGCAGTAGAACAAGGTCTGCGGGCTATCGTATCGCTTGATGACTTCAATGGCAGGGGCATGTTCTATCTGTACCCGAAGCAACCTCTGGGCAATCGCTGAGAGGTCTTCAACTGCGCCAAGCCACCGGGATACTGCGCCCGCCATCCCCGCACGGCTGGTGAGTAAGCAGTGGGACCAGCGCCCGGAACTTGCTTTTTGCGCCAGACCGGTTCGAACCTGGCGGGCCCGAACATAGAAACGGCGGGCCCGTTCAAGGTCTGATACGCCTTCAATTGATCCATAAATTGCCAGGTCAAACTCTTCCCGTGAAAAGGGGGTCAACCCGATAGCCTCAATGAGGTGCTCTTTCTGTTGACGGAGCACCCGGAAAAAATTGACCACTTCACTGTCTATATCATTGTAGGTCTCAATCGGAGATGGCAACCGGTTGATGATAACCGCTGCACTTCCTCCGAAAGGCTCACAATAGTGGGTTGATTCTGGGAGCAAGGGGAGGAGCCAGTCTAAGTGACTGTATTTTCCCCCATACCATCCAAAGGCAATATGTTTCCCCATTTGTGCCGACGCTTTATCAGGGAATCTCTGGTATCACCAATCAACGAAATAATGCACTATTGTATCACAGTTTCCTTCCCCAAAATGCGAACAGCCACCCACTGGCTTCCTATGCTCATACACCTGAACCCTCACCTCACCCGTCGTCCACCCCCGTCCCGCGGACGAACACGTTCGGCCACGCCCTGAACCGCGTGAAGAACGTATCGCGGCGTAGTTCCTCCCCGTTCCCATCTCTGCCCGCCCGAATGACGCGAGTTATCACGATATCACGCCCATTGCGGGCCATGTCGCTCTGGTAGACCGTCCCCGCGGGTCGGCTCGGGTCGTTGATGTAGACCGGCTGGCGGGGGGCCGCAACCTCGTTGCTGATGACGGGACCCTCCAGTGTCACCTGGCGGTCCGGGCGGGTGCCATAGAGCTGCACCGTCAACACCTGGTGGTGCTCATCTACCTCGACCTGCATCAGCAACCAGTGGCCGGTGTCGTTCACAAACGTGAGGTCATTGACGCCCGTAAAAATAGTCGCATCCATCCCCGGACCGTCCCCGTGTGGGCCATAGGCAAAACGGTCATACCAACTTATGAAAAAGGGGTGGGGGTGGCGCTCGGTGATGGGCAGACCAGCCCAGAACGCCGCCCGGAAGACCGTGGTCGAGTTCTGGCAGACCCCCCCTCCCCACTCAAGCTGCGTGCGGTTCCCGACGACCGCGTACCCCTCAACAAAGCCATTTTCGGCGTTCACCTCGCCAAGCTGCGTATTGAACGAAAACTCCTCCCCCGGGGCAATCAACACCCCGTCGAGCCGGGCCGCCCCCGCCTTGATGTTGGTGATGCGGTAGTCGGCAGAGCCAGCAAAGCTGCTCCTGCCCTCGGCCACCAGTTCGACAATCCCCAGGTCGGGCAGGGTCTCCTGCGTAAGGTGCGGGAACACCTCGCGGACTGGCAGCGGCAGCACCACCGCGGTCTGCGTGACCGGGTGTTCCTGCTGTCGGTGCAGTGTCTCGCTGATGGTCTGCACCGCGGCGGGCTGCTGAAGCTCCCACCCCGTGTGTCCTTCCTGCACCATATGAACGCGGCCATATTCAAAGCGCAGCCGTGGCTCGACACTGCCGCTGTCAACCAGCTGCGCCAGCCGTTCAACCTCCCTCGTCAGGCGCTCGTGGTCGATATCCACCTTGAACTGGCGGTCAGACGGCTCGATGTGCAGCAGCGTTGCCAGGTGCTCCGGCTCCCAGGTCCAGGAGCCAGACCGGGCACTGTGGGTCAGGACGAGCGTGTGGTCCAGAAATTCCCTGGCCTGCTCCTGCGCCTCCACCAGCGCCTCATTGCCGATGGTTGGCGGAAGCTGGCGCGTTCGGAGCGGGCGCTGCTGCGGGGTGAGGTAGCCCAGGGAGCGGGCTATGTCCACGGCGGTTTCGTGCGCCAGAAGTTGCACGCCGGTGGTGGCCGGCGTGCCGATGACCTTCCCCGCGGCAACACTGAGCGACGCATTTTCGGGAGGAACTTCGACCAGCGTGCTGAGGTGGACCAGGTAGCTCTGGAGATGGCGCATATCAATGACCAGGCGCGGGGAGAGGTCGTGCCCCTCCTGCCAGAGACCCCACAGGTCTCGCAGGCGGGTGAGCGGGTCGCCCTGCCGCCCCGGTGCGAGCGCGGCAGCAGCCACACGGTCAAGGTCAAGGGTGACTCCCAGTTCTTCCAGGGTGGGCTGCCACGTCTGTTCGGCGTGGGTCAGGGTGAGGGGTTGGCGCAGAAAGCTGGCATACTGGCGTGACAGGGCCGTGGCAATCTCCTCCTGGTTCAGGTTGTGGACCGGGCGTCCCTGCACGCTGACGCCTGGCAAAGCCCGTTCGTAGTAGAACAGCGACACGGCATAGGGCAGCACCAGCGGTATGACCAGCAGCGCCGTGACCACCCGCAGCAGCACCCTCCCCCACACGATGCGGCGGCGTGGGCGGCGGCGTGGGCGGGGGAGCGGTGGCGGACGCTCATAGACGGAGTCCCGTTGGGTCCCGGCACGGGGGGAAGGCAGTTCCCCGCTGCGGCGGCGGCGCTGGATGGGGCCGTAGTCCTGGTAATAATCTCCAAGGGGCATGGGGCTATCCTGGTTGTGGTTCTCCGGGTTCCGGTAGCTGTTCCGCTCGTCTGCTCCTCATGGTATTGTACCGGTCCTTGCAATGCGTGACAAGGGGGCCGCGGCTGAGGCGAGAGCGGGGGAACGAGAAATGAGGAGGAGGAGCACCCCCGCGGGTTTGCAGCCCCCGAGAGAGTGCTCGCTCTCGCGATATCACAGCACCTTGAGCGGTGTCAGCAAGCCTGGTCGGGCTTCGTTCGCCTTCGCAATAGCCTCCGGCGAGCCAAGCACCACGGCTATCCCCTCATCCTTCAGGTGGGCCAGCACCTCGGCAAAAGCTCGAAAATCGGCCGCCGTGGTTGCCAGGATTTCGTCACGCCTGCGCTGGCGGGTCTCGTCGGTCTCCTTGACCAGGTAGCGTATCATCGAGGTGAAGCCCTTCGCATCGGGAAGCTGGTAGGTGTCCATCTTGCCAATGCTGCCAATGATGTTGTTGGCAATCTCCGTATCGCTCGGAGGCGACTGGCGCAAAAACTGGCTGGCGCGGTCGTAGACATCGAGCGAGGCCAGCACGTTTGGGTCGCGGTAGGAAAGGAAGGTGAGCACCCCCGAATGCGCGTCAAACAGGCAAGAGCTGGTGTAGGCCCCGCCCTGCACCCGTATCTGGTCCCAGAGCCAGGACATCCGCAGGTAGCCGGTGATGACATCCACCGAGCCGTGGAGGGTATAGCCCGCCTGAAACAGGTTCATGGCCTTTCCGACATAGTTCACCTGCGCCGGTATGGTCAGCCCCTCGAACCCCCGGCCATAGTCTGGAGACCACGGCGGGGCCGACACCGGCGCGAGCGGGAGGGCGGCCAGCAGTGTTTCAAACCGCGGCATCACCCGGTGCCAGCTAGTCTCATCAAGGGTGATGTTCCAGAGCATCGCCCGCCGGTTGACCAGGAGCGTCCGAATGCGCTCCAGCTTCGCCAGCACGCCGGGCCAGTCCTCTTTCACCTCCTGGGCAAGCTGGCGCAAGAAGAAGAGGTTGCTGACCCCCTCTATCTGCTCGCTCGCCCAATCAGCCTCGTTGAAGAACGAACGCAGGCGCGTATTGACCACCGCAGTCCCCCCCGGCACTAGCGAGGCTTCCGCACGGGCCTTGGCTTCGAGAACGATGTCCTCAAACCGCTCGCGGTTGTCCAGCCGCGCCGTCAGGAGCATATCCCGCACGATATCCAGCAAATCATCGACCTGATGCAGCATCGCCTTTGCCCGCACAAACAGCCAGGCGGTGCAGGTTCTATCACGGGTCATCGTGCTGATGGCACTTGACTTCATACCGCCCGTCTTGCGACTGATGCGCCGGGCAAATTCGGAATAGTCTTCCCGGTCGGTGCCCATCTCTCGCAGCGCTCGCCCGAACAGGCGCGTATAGGGCAGCAGTTCCCGCGGCAACCCCCACAGATTAAACCCGATATCCAGGTAGAGAATCCCGTTCGTATGGAGATCGTGCGAAAGGATGGTCGTTTCTTGCTGCTCCGACAGCGCGAGCGGAATACCCTTATTCTGGCGGTCAAGGTCGGACACCTGGAGCCTGGGGATAGCCGCCAGCGCTTCGGGCGGGTCGGGCGTTTCTTGCATCCGTTTCAACTCGCTGGTGGTTGCCCTCACGTGCTCGATGTCGGCGGGACTCATCGCGGCCCGCGCCTGCTCCAGCCGGATACGCTCGTCTTCGGCCTCGCGCTGGCCTAGCTCCGGGTCGGGCTGAAGCAGCAGCGTCACACGGTGCGGGTTATTGAGCAGGTCGTGTTCAATCAGCGCTTCAAAGTAGCGCTCCCCCGCCTCCAACCGTCCTTTGATATCCGTCAGCGGTTGCTCCCACGCCAGGAGCGCCAGCGGGTCGCCATCGTACAACCAGGTATCGAGCGCCCGGAGCATCACCGCCAGCCCGCGGGGGTAGGGGCCGGTATTGTTTTCGCGCAGGGCAAATTCAAGCGTATTGAGTGCGGCCTCAACGGTCTGCGCATCAATCCCCTTCTGGACCATCTCCCGCAGCGTTTGTATAATCAGGGCCTCCACCGCGTCGGCGTCCTTGCTGGCGATGCTGCGCAGCCCGATGGAGAAATAGGCCTGACGCATTTCAAGCACCATCCCATCCCCCGCCAGGTCTTCGCCCAACCCGGACTCAATCAATGCCCGCCGCAGGGGAGAGGCAATCGTCCCGATGAGGATATGTTCAAGGATATGGAACGAGAGATTGACCACCGGATCGGTGGTTTCTCGCAGCAGCCAGCTCACGGTCAGCCGGTTCTGATTGTCGTGAGGGCTGTCGGGGTCTACGGGGTAAAAGCGCACAATCTGGTCGGGGTGCTCAAAGTGCGATTGCAGCCGTATCGCCGAATCCACCTCGATGGGCTGAAAATCCTTCAGGTATGCATCCAGCAGGCGCAACCGTTCCATCGGGTCATCGTTGCCATAGAAGAAAATCCGCGCATTGGAGGGATGGTAGTGGGTCTGGTGGAAGGTGCGAAACTGTTCGTAGGTCAGGTCGGGGATGTGGTGGGGGTGTCCCCCCGACGAAACGCCGTAGGTAACATCGGGGAAGAGCGCCTGCCGTCCGTATTCGCTCAGCACCCGCTCCGGCGAACCGTAGGCCCCCTTCATTTCGTTGAACACCACCCCCTTGTAGACCAGGGGCGCATCCGGCTGATCCAACTCGTAGTGCCAACCCTCTTGCTGAAAGATAGCGGGGGTGATACGCGGGTAGAGGACGGCATCAAGATAGACATCTATGAGATTGTAGAAATCTTTTACGTTCTGACTGGCAACCGGGTAACACGTTTTGTCCGGGTAGGTAAAGGCATTCAGGAAGGTTTTCAGGGAGCCTTTCAAGAGTTCGACAAATGGCTCTTTGACGGGGTATTTCCGCGACCCGCAGAGGACCGCGTGTTCCACGATATGGGACACGCCCGTCGAGTCACGCGGGGGCGTCCGGAAGGTGATACCAAAGACCTTGTTTTCCTCGTCGTTTTCCAGCGACAACACCTCGGCCCCGGTCTGCGTGTGGCGGAAGAGCCGCGCACGGCTGGTCAACTCAGCGATGTGTTCATCTCGAACACAGGTAAAGCCATAGCAATCGGTCATAGGGAAATTCCTCTCTGCATCCAGGATGGTCCTTAAGAACGAACCTTTCCAGAGTATTGTACCACCAGCATTGCGCATATGCCCGGGGTGTGGTACTTTATCCTCCTGGACCAATGAAACGTAATGGACGGTTGCAAAGCCTGTTGGTTTAAGATGACGTACTGTATGATACTGGATGATACGGAAGGATGAGGATAATCGTCATATGATGCACGAAGAAGGAAAGCGGGGAGTCGGTAGGTCCCCCTATGGAGGCCCCCTGGTTGATTTGCTGGCGCACGATGAGGAGCGCCGCGACCTTATTGAACAGACCCGAAAGCTGCCCTCCATCCAGCTTTCGGCGCGGGCGCTGTGCGACCTCGAACTGCTGGCAGTGGGGGCCTTTTCGCCGCTGGACCGTTTTATGGGCCAGGCCGACTACGAGCGCGTCTTGCACGAGATGCGCCTGAGCAATGGGGTGTTGTTTCCGCTCCCCATCACCCTGACCGTTGACGAAGCCGCGCTGTCCCACACCAGGGATGGGTTGGTGCTGCGGGACGCCTGGAACAACCTGGTGGGGGTGATGCAGGTTGAAGAGGTATTCAAATGGGACCCGCAGACCGAAGCCCGCCTGTCGCTCGGGACGACCGATGAGCGCCATCCCCTGGTCTCCGAAATGATCACCTGGGGCAATGTGTGCATCTCCGGCCCGCTCAAGGTGCTCAACCTGCCGCGATATTTCGACTTTCTAGACCTGCGGCGAACCCCTGCCCAGGTCCGCGCCATTCTGGAGCAGATGGGCAATGAACACGTCGTCGCCTTTCAGACCCGCAACCCCCTCCACCGCATCCACGAAGAGCTGACCAAACGCGCCGCCGACGAGGTGGGGGGAAGCCTGCTCATTCACCCGGTGGTCGGGATGACCAAGCCCGGCGACGTTGACCATTTTACGCGGGTGCGCATCTACCGGGCGCTGGTCGAAAACTACTACGACCACCACCGCACCCTTCTCAGCCTGCTGCCGCTGGCCATGCGGATGGCCGGGCCGCGTGAAGCGCTGCTGCACGCCATCATCCGGCGCAACTACGGAGCCACCCACTTTATCGTCGGGCGCGACCACGCCGGGCCAGGCAAAGACAGCACGGGCAAGCCCTTCTACGGCCCCTACGAAGCGCAGGAGTTGCTGAAACGCCACCAGGACGAGATTGGCGTTCAGATGGTCCCCTTCAAAGAACTGCTCTACCTCGAAGAGGAAGGGCGCTATGTGGAGGCGCACGAGGCTCCCCCCGGCGCGAAGATTGCCAGCATCTCAGGCACACAGGTGCGCGAAGACTATCTGGCGCAGGGACGGCTGCTGCCCGAATGGTTCACCCGCAAGGAGACAGCAGAAATCCTCTCCCAGATGTACCCCCCCCGCCACCGTCAGGGCTTCTGTGTCTGGTTCACCGGCCTGAGCGGGGCGGGCAAGTCAACCATTGCGGAGATATTGACCGTGCTGCTGCTTGAGCATGGGCGGCAGGTGACACTGCTGGATGGCGACGTGGTGCGGACGCACCTTTCGAAGGGATTGGGGTTTAGCCGCGAAGACCGCGACACGAATATCCTGCGCATTGGCTTTGTGAGCAGCGAGGTGGTGCGGCACGATGGGGTGGCTATCTGTGCGGCAGTCAGCCCCTACCGCACCACCCGCAACGAGGTTCGCAAGATGGTCGGTGAAGACCGTTTCATCGAAGTCTTTGTCAACACCCCCATCGAGGTCTGCGAGCAGCGCGATATCAAGGGCCTGTATGCGAAGGCGCGGCGCGGCGAAATCACCAACTTCACGGGCATTGACGACCCCTATGAGCCGCCCGTGGATGGTGAGCTGTCCCTGGAGACCGTCAACACCCTGCCCGACGAAAACGCCCGGGCGATTATTGCCTACCTGGAGGAGCACGGATTTCTCCTGCCTTCCCAGGCGCATTATTGATCGTGAGCGTGAGCGTGAGCGGGACGACGGAGGGGGGAGGGATGCCCGAATATCGCTCCCCTCCCCCGTGGGCACGAGGAAGGGGAGGGAGGAGGAGTTTGCCAGGAGGTTATCAAAAACCACTTCTGCTATTATACCACTTTTATCATGAAAAATCTATGAAATACCCGGTCAGGCC
Source organism: Chloroflexaceae bacterium (assembly GCA_034437495.1). Classification (GTDB taxonomy): domain Bacteria; phylum Chloroflexota; class Chloroflexia; order Chloroflexales; family Chloroflexaceae; genus JAAUSY01. The sequence goes on from DAOTUF010000391.1 coordinate 11,293, forward strand.
AGTCATGGTACCTGCGACACCACTTATCGGGTATCATGCGGGTATCATGACCTGAGAGGGGAACCGTCAGCGGCGACAAGTGGGGGGAAGCAGTGGGGCAATGAAGCTGGTCATCTTCGGTCATCTCGTGAGACATGCGAAACAGGTCATCAGGCGGGCCCGGGGCATGGTGTATTCCTCGCTGAAAAGCCATGGAGTCCCCTCCAGGCCGGCGTGGGACAGGCCCACCCTGCCCGGCCCCGGCGAACCAGCGGCGGAAGCGGCCACCCGAGAACAGGCCCGCAGCCTGTTGATGCAGAATGAACACCTTCAGCGAGCCATGGCCGAACAAACCCGCACGGCAAGAGCGCTTGCCCAGAACCGCGCTCTGATCCAGGGGTTTCTCGACAACTCCCCGACGATTATGTTTGCCAAGGACCTGGAGGGACGGACCATCCTGACCAACCGAAAATTTGGCGCACTGGCGCATCTGGCGATGGACGAGATTATCGGCAAGACCGACTATGACTTCTACACCCCAGAGAAGGCCAACCAGATTCGGGCGACCGATGAACACGTCCTCAAAACGAAAAAGCCGATGGAAATCGAGACCGTCAGTTCGCAGCAGGATGGCGTCCACACCTACCTGACCATCAAGTTCCCCCTCTTCAACCACGAGGGAGAGGTCTTCGCCATCGGCGGCATTACGACGGACATCACCGAACGCAAGCGCACCGAAGTAGAGTTGCACCGAGCCAAAGAAGCCGCCGAAGCTGCAAGCCAGGCCAAGAGCACCTTTCTGGCCAATATGAGCCACGAACTGCGCACCCCCCTGAACGCCATTATTGGCTACAGCGAGATGCTGCAAGAGGAAGCCCAGGAGATGGGCTATTTCGATTTTGTGGCAGATCTGGAGAAGATCCACGCCGCCGGCCACCACCTGCTGTCGCTGATCAGCGATATTCTGGATATCTCCAAGATTGAGGCCGGGCGCATGGAACTCCGCCTCGAACCTTTTTCTCTCAAGGCGCTGCTCAACGAAGTCATTCCGACCATTCACCCCCTCATCCACCAGAACCACAACACCCTGAAGGTCGAGTACCGCCTTGCTCCGACCACGATGAACGCGGATATCACCCGGGTGCGACAGGTTCTCCTCAACCTGCTCAGCAATGCAGCAAAGTTTACTGATCATGGTATCATTACGCTACAGGTGATGGGCGAGGTGTATGGGGAAGCCGGGCCAGCAGAGGAGCCGGGACCGGATGAATGGATCGTCTTTCAAGTGAAAGATAACGGCATTGGAATAACCCTGGAGCAGGTGGCGCACCTGTTTGAGCCATTCGCCCAGGGCGATAATTCTACCACGCGCAAATATGGAGGCACCGGCCTTGGCCTGGCTATCAGCCGCCGTTTCTGCCGCATGATGGGGGGCGATATTACCGTCGAGAGTGTGGTTGGGGAGGGGTCGGTGTTCACGGTGCGGCTCCCGCGGATGGTCCGGGGGCCTGATTCAGGCTCGGAGACCCCACGGGACTATCGGTCAAACGATGAATAATGAGTTCTGAGTAAGGAGAAGATTTCGTCCATGGATATGTTGCATCTTATCAAGGGGGGCATTGCATTCGTCTTTCCAGGGCAGGGACCGCAGTATGTCGGGATGGGCAAGCAGCTTTACGAGAGGTTCGCCTCGGCCCAGGCTATCTTCAACTGTGCCGACGAGGTGCTCGGGTTTCAGCTTTCGACGCTCTGTTTCAATGGCCCCAAAGAACAACTGGATGACACGATTAATGCGCAGCCCGCGATTCTTACCGTCAGCGTTGCCTGCCTCGAACTGCTCAAGAAACACTGGCAGCATGCCTCCGGAACAGCGATGAAGCCGATGCTGGTAGCCGGGCACAGCCTGGGGGAGTTTACCGCGCTGGTCGCCGCGGGGGTCTTGCAGTTTGAAGACGCGCTGCTGCTGGTGCGCGAACGGGGACGCCTGATGAAGGAGTGCAGCCAGGAGCGCTCCGGGGGGATGGCGGCCGTGGTGGGGTTAGACCAGGAGACGCTTTTGCAGATATGCCAGGAGGCGCAGTCGGAGGGTATCGTGACGTTGGCCAACGACAACTCCCAATCGCAGATGGTCCTGAGCGGCGAATTGGCCGCACTGAAGCGGGCCATGGAGCTTGCCCGAGAGCGCGGGGCCAAGGTGGTGCGACAGCTGACCATCAGTGTGGCTTCGCACTCGCCGCTGATGCAGCAGGCCGCGCACCACTTCCAGGAAAAGGTGCGCGACCTCTACCTCCACCCCCCCCAGGTGCCGCTGCTTTCCAATATCACCGCCCAGATGATGACCACCGTGGAAGAAATGCGCCACGAGATGACCGAGCAACTGACGCTCCCCGTTCAGTGGACGCGCTCGGTGCAGACCGCCGTGAATGCCGGGGTCGAGACGTTCATCGAGTTGGGGCCGGGGCAGGTGCTCTCCGGGCTGATACGGCGCATTGCCCAGAATGTCCAGACCATCAGCCTCAATGACCAGGATATCGTCAAACTCCTGAGCGAAACCAACATGGCGACGGCGACCACAACGGCGGCGGTGACTGCCGACCAGGAACCTGCCGTGCAGCAGTGACCAGCAAATGAGCCGAATTGAGGCCCGAAAAGGCCCGAAAAGGCCCGAAAAGGGAAGGAATAAGGTGCTATGGGATCATTGCTATCAGAGACCACCGGCAGCCCGGCGCTGACCGCGCTCTCCCCGCTCGACGGGCGCTACCGGGCCGACGTTGCGCCGTTGGAGCCATACTTTAGCGAGGCGGCGCTCTTCCGCTACCGCGTCCGCGTCGAGGTCGAATACCTGATATACCTGACGACACGCCTGCGCGTTGTCAAGTTTGTTCCCCCCTTCAACGAAGCGCAGCAGAGCGAACTGCGAGCACTCTACCGCAAGTTCGACCCGCAGGATGCCCAGGAGATTGCCGCGTGGGACCGCCGGGTGAACCACGATGTCAAGGCCGTGGAATACTGGCTGCGGGAGCAACTCACGGCGATGGGGCTGGAAGCGTGGGTTGAGGCCGTCCATTTTGCGCTCACCTCCGAAGATGTCAACAACCTGGCCTACAGCCTGCTCATCCAGGAAGCCCGCGACCAGGTGCTCCTTCCTACCTTGAAACGGATCCTGGTTGATTTGCAAGAGTGGGCGCACGTCGAAGCCGACACGCCGATGCTAGCCCGCACCCATGGCCAACCCGCGACCCCGACAACCATGGGCAAAGAACTGAACGTCTTTGTGTTTCGCCTGAGCCGCACCATGCTGGACCTGAAGGCCATTGAAATGACGGGGAAGCTCAACGGAGCCAGTGGCTCCTTTGCGGCTCACGTCGCGGCCTACCCCAACGTCACCTGGGACGCCTTCAGCGAAGGCTTTGTGCGGTCGCTTGGAATCAAGCCGATGCTGCTCACCACCCAGATAGAACCCCACGACACACTGGCCGCGGTGTGCGATGCGCTCAAGCGGGTGAACACCGTCATGCTGGACCTGTGCCAGGACTTCTGGCGCTACATCAGTGATGAATACTTCATTCTGTACGCCGAGGAGGGGGAAGTAGGGTCCTCGACCATGCCCCACAAGGTCAACCCGATTGCCTTTGAGAATGGTGAGGGGAACCTCGGGTTGGCCAACGCGCTGCTGGAGTTTATGAGCCGCAAACTGCCCGTCTCGCGGCTCCAGCGCGACCTTTCCGACAGCACGGTGCTGCGCAACCTGGGGGTTGCCTGGGGCTACAGCTTTCTGGCCTACCGCCGCATCTACAAGGGCATTCACAAGTTGGCGGTCAACCACCCCCGCCTGCTCCACGACCTGCGGCAGCACCCGGAGGTGCTAGCCGAGGCGTTCCAGACTATCTTGCGGCGGGCCGGCTATCCGCAGCCCTATGAGGCGCTGAAGGGGTTGACCCGCGGGCGTGCGCTGACGCTGGACGATTTGCGGACATTTCTTGAGACGCTGGATATTGACGCGGAGCTGCGGGCAGAACTGCTGGCGCTCACCCCGGAGAGCTACACGGGGTTGGCCCCCCGGCTTGCGCGGCTCCTCTGAACTGGCCTATCGTTTTCCGTCGGGAGGGGGAGCGAGCACCGGGGCTTGCTCCCCCCTTCTCAAGAGCACCACCCGGCCCCACTCCTATGCGTATCCTTCCACCTCCACCCCCGGCCCCGGGCTTTCGACCCCCAGACGTTCCCGCACCTGCGCCACCTCTTCGGCGTGGGCTTGCGCGTCCGGGTGGCCGATGTCCTCTTCGTAGTCTACCCGCGGCTGCATCAGCGCCATGAGCCGGTGCCCATCCGGGGCATCCCCCCCGCGGCGGTCGAGCGCCCGGGCCAGGTTCCAGCCACTCAGCGCCGTGCCGCGGCGGTCCCCGATATCCTGGGCAATCGTCAGCGCTCGCTCAAAAAGCTCAATGGCAGCATCCAGATTATCCCCATTCTGCTGGTTCTGCCCGTTCTGACGGAGCAAGAACGTCTCCCCCAGGTCATTGAGCACAGTCGCTTCGAGCCAGCGGTCTTCCACCTCCTGGGCAATATCCAGCGCTTGCTGCTGGTGTTCCAGCGCCCGCTGGATATCTCCCGCTGCGGCGCAGGAAGCCCCCAGAAAGCTCAGCGCATAGCCTTCGTCGCGGCTGTTGCCCAGTTCCCACTTGATGGTCAGCGCTTGCTCACACAGTTCGATGGCTTTGTTCGGTTCCCCCAGGATGACATACGCCCGTCCCATATTGCCCAGGTCGGTACCTTCTCCGTTGCGCTCGCCATACTTCCGCGAGAGGTCCAGGCTCTTCTGGTAATAGTCCAGCGCTTGCTTGACCCGTCCCAGGTCGGTGTAGGCCAGCCCCAGGTTGTTCAGCGCAATGCCCTCCCCGCGCCAGTCGTTGGCCGCAATCGCAATCTCCAGCCTGAGCCGGGACTGCTCAATGGACTTCTTGGGTTCGCCCAACCGCAGGTAGGCGTGGGACAGGTTGCTGATAATGGCCCCCTCCTTCTTCTGCTTGCGCTTCAGGTTGCCCGAGGTGCGCAGCACCCGCAACGCCTGCACAAAGAAGTCTACGGCTCTCCGGGCCTCCCCCAGGATATTCCAGGCATAGCCCAGGTCGTTCAGGATGTGCGACTCGTTGTCGCGGCGGCGGAGCTTGCGGGCCACGGCCAGCGCTTCTTCGGCGCGGGGGAGGTACTCATCTTGCAGGTGGTAGCGCAGCACCCCCGTGAAGCTGAGCACATTGGCATACTTCAAAATCAGTTCATCATCCTGGTGGTTACGCGCCCAGGCCCACCCCGCGTCAATATGCACCCGTTCGCGGTCGAACGTCCGCAGCCCCTCAAAGAGGTATTCGTCGCCCATCTGGTACAACTGCTCCACCTCCGCCGCAACCTCCGCGTAGTGTTTGGCGTAGCGCTGCGCGTGGCTGTCGTCGCCCTCGCCCACCTGCGCCGCGGCAAACGCCCGCACAAGCTCATGCACCTGGTAGCGGTGAAACACCTCGTCATAGGTCAGCAGGTGGCACCGGTGCAGCCGTTCGACCACCTGTTCGACACTGGGGGGCGCGGCTCGTCCGCGTGACTTCGCCGGGCGGTCTCCACTCCCGCCTTCGCCTTTCCCTTTCCCCGCTCCCTGCGATGGTTCCTTCCGGGCTGGAGCAGGGGGCAGTTTGATATTGCGGAGATTGACGACCGCGTTCAGCCCCTCCAGGTCGAAGCCCGACGGGAAGATGCTGAGTTGACGCAGGGCGGCCTGCTCGATGGGCGTGAGGTGGTCGTAGCTCGCGCCGAGCACCGCTTCGACCTCCGGGTCATGGGAGAGGGGGAGGGGGAGGGTGTGGTGCTCCGCTTGCGCCTCAAGCTCCTGCCGACGCGCTTCCACGTCTCGCACATACGCCTCAATATCACCCATTTCTGTCTCACCCGGCTCACCCGTTTCACCCGGCTCGCCTGCCTCGGGACCGGCCAGGATACCCGCGCTCACCCGCAGCGTCAGGGGCAGCCGTCCGCCTGCTTCGGCCAGGCGCGGGGCCGCGGCTTCGAGGCGCGGGGAGAGCATCACCAGCAGGCGGGTGGCCTCGTCCGGGGGCATACGCTCCAGGTCTTCGAGAAACGCACCGGGCAGGGAAAAGGGTTCCCGCGTTGTCACCAGCAGGGCACAACCCGCCGGGGGGAGGAGGTGCTCCACCTGGGCTGCGTCGCTGGCATCGTCGGCCAGTATCAGAACGCGCCTGCCCTGCAAGGCCGCACGATACCGCCGCTGGAGGCGGTCCAGGTTGCCGGACAACTGCGCCTGCGGCTCGAAGGCGTGAATGACCTGCTGCAAGGCGCGTTCGGGCAGCAGCGCTTCATTGCCCGACCCGTGGAGTTCGAGCAAAAACCGGTCGTCTGGAAACTGGTCGGTCAGGCGTTGGGCAACCACGTAGGCCAGTTCGGTCTTGCCGATGCCTCCGACCCCGCGGATGATGGCCGTGGCCCCACCCTCGCCCCCCTCCGCGCTGCTCAGGGCCTCCACGAGGCGCTCAATGGCGTCTTCCCGCCCGACAAAGTCTTCAACCGGCGGGCGAAGTTGGTGAAGGGGGCCGGTTTCTTCGGCTTCTTCGGCTTCTTCGATTTCCCCGGTTTCTTCGGTTTCTTCGGTCACGCTGGTGACATCGGGGGTGTCGGTTGCCTCGAACTGGTCCGACTGGTCGTCCGTCACCGGCTTCCGGGTCATCTGGTCTTGTTCTTCATTCATAGCAAGGAAAAATCCTGGTCAAGCTAAACGGCGGTAGAGATAGAGAAAGACTTCACGGCCTATTGCAATCGCGGGGGCCACGAAAAACACACCGACCAGCCCGAACAACTGGCTGGCAATGATTATCAGGATGATCAGCAGGGCGGGGTGGATGCCCACGCTTTCGCCCAGGATGCGCGGGATGAGAATGTTACTTTCGATGATTTGCACCCCCAGGTAGAGCAGGGCCACCACGAACGCCGTGAAGGGGGAATCGAACAGGCCGACCACCACCGCCGGAATGGCCCCGATGATCGGCCCGATAACCGGGATCAGTTCGGCACACCCGGCAATGACGGCCAGCAGCAAGATGTACTCAATCTCAAACCCGAACCCATAGCGCATGACCAGAAGGCCCATCCCCGCGCCAGACCCGACAATGACCCCGAGCAAAATCTGACCGCGGAGGTAGCTCCCGAGAATGTGGTCAATAATCCGCACGATTGCCCAGAAGTCGGGGCGCAGCCACGGGGGGAGGACCCGGTCAACGGCCTGATGCACGCGATGGTAATCATGGAGGACGTAGAACATCCAGACCGGTACGACCACCAACCCGAGCAGGAAGAGCACCGTATTGATAAACTGCATCGCGCTGCTGAACACAAAGGTGCCTGCGTCCTGGACATAGGATATCAGGTTGGTCTTCAGGCGCTCGAAGCCGCTGTTGATGCTCTCCTGAATGGGTTCGCGCACCTGGGCCGGCACGGTCTGCTCATAGGTATCGAGCAACTGGCGGGCCTGCTCGGTGAGGTCCTCCATGCTAAAATCGGGAATATTCCCCAGGAGTTGTCTGGTCTGAAAGACCAGGATGGGGATAATGTAGGCCACAATGCTGCTCAGGAGGATCAGGCTGACCAGATACACCAGGATGATGGCAATCCAGCGGGGGAGAATGCGGCTCAGGCGGTTGACAAGCGGCAGGAGCAGGTAGACGAAAAAGCCCCCCACCAGGAACGGTATCAACGCCTGGCGGGCGTTCCAGAGCACCCAACCGATGCCCAGAAGCATACCAACCACCAGCACCCCCCGACCCGCAGGCCGCAACAGCGGAAGGTAGCGCTGGAAGAAGGTTCGCCCCTCGGGTTGCCTGGCGGATGGTTCGGGAAGCATCGGGTTGGACTGGGCAGCAGTATGAACCGGCGCAGCCCCCCCACGGGAGCCTTCCTTGACCACCGTCACATAGGCCGACTGAGGCAACCGATGCGTTTCCCGGTCCCGGCCCATGCGCCCCCTATCGTTCGCCCCCATTGATGGTGCTGACGGAAAGGAGCATCGCAGTCTCGTCCCCGATGTTCTTCCACTCATAGGCCAGTTCATCGCGGAAAAACAGCGTATCGCCCTGCTCAAGAACGTATTCTTCGTCGCCAATGGTATACTGGAGCCGCCCGCGGATCAGGTAGATCATCTGTCCGACGCGGGCCGAAAACCCTTGCTGCCCTTCGCCCGGCAGCGCTTCAATCAAACGACTTTCCATATACCCATTGGCCGGCAGGAGCGAATAGACTTGCACCGGCGCGTCGTCCAGGCTGAGCTTCACCCGGTCGTCCGACTGGACAAACATACCGACCTGCTGGTTATCCTCTCCTTCGAAGAAGTAGGTCATTTGAACGTTAAAGAACAGCGCCAGTTTCCGCAAATTCCCAACGGAGATATTCACTTTGTCACGTTCCAGGCGGCTGAGGAACGAGGGAGTCAGCCCCGACCCTTCCGATACCTCTTGCAGGGTCAGCCCGCGTTCCTGACGCAACCGCCCGATTTTCTGTCCGAGTGACATTATTGATCGCCTATTGATTATTGATAGCCTCACCAGAGCAATTGTCTCAAAAATAATAATTTGCCATATTATAAGTCAGGAGCAATTTCTGTCAAGTTGTGACGAATAGTGCAATCTCTGTCTGCGGACTTGGCAAGATCCGGGCAAGATCCGGGCAGGGTCTCTGCATCTTGACAGCTCTTCCCATCTAATGATACATTGTATCATGTCTGACCGAAGGAAAGAAGGGAATGCGTTATGAGTTTTGTCGATTTGACGCTGGTGTGCCGTGACTGCGGAAAAGAGTTCGTCTTTACGGCCGGTGAGCAAGAGTTCTATGCTCAGAAGGGGTTTCTGCACGACCCGGTGCGGTGCCTTGCCTGTCGCCGGGCCCGGAAGCAGGCGATGGACCAGGAGCGGCGCGACCGCCACCGCCGCGACGAACAGAGCGTCCCCCCCCCTGCTCCACGCCCCTCATCCCGACTGGGATGAGGGGCGTGGAGCAGGATGAGCGGGATGAGCAGGATGAGCAGGATGAGCGGGAGCACCAGGAGCACCAGGAACACCACGCGGGAAACCAGAGATGAGCACGCAATCTCCAGAGATGGCAGAGGTGGCTATCCACTGCGTGACCGCCAGTGAGTGGCGCACGCTGGTCGAGCAGGCTTTTCGCGAGGCGAGACAGCGCGTCACCCCGCAGCGTCAGGCCGTGCTGGACTGGATAGCCAGCCGGGAAGGGCCTTTTCGGTCGGAAGAACTGGTGGCAGCGATGGAGGCGCACCATGGAGGCAGCCGGGCAACCATCTATCGGATGATCGAATGGCTGCGCTCCAGGGGATGGATAGCGCGGGTGCAGCATACCGTCCCACAGCACCGCTACACCTGCCTCGTTCCGGGCCACTCGGCCCGGCTGGTCTGTTCCACCTGTGGCACCACGTTTGCCTTCGATGTTCAAGCATGGTTGACCACGATGCTGGCGGATATCGGGTTCGAAGTCCATGAAATCCATGAGCACATCCTGGAACTTCAGGGCGTCTGTGCTCACTGTCGGGCGGCGCTCTCATACCAGTAATGCCCGACGCATGCCCCACCATGATCAGAAGCTATGGCAATGGTTCCCGCAAGGCGGGAACGACAGGCCCCCCCTTCCCCATCGCTCGGAGGGGGAGCCGGAAAGGAAACAAGGTCCTATGCGCTGGCTTGCTCTAAAACTGATACGGTTCTACCAGGTTGCCATTTCGCCGCTCTTCCCACCAAGCTGCATCTATATCCCGACTTGCTCGCAATACGGCTATGAGGCCATCAAGAAACACGGCCTTTTGAAGGGGGGATGGCTCACGGCCTGGCGTATCCTGCGCTGCAACCCCTTTGCCAGAGGGGGTTACGACCCGGTGCCCTGATCTCCTCCTGGGTATCCGACCTATCCGAATGAAACAGCTTCGAGCAACAGGCAAGGCTCCGCTTTCGCCACACACCCGGTTGCGCCCCGCTGCCCTGGCCCGGTAGAGCGCCTGGTCAGGAACTACTCACGGAGTACGCATATCGTCGGGCAAGGCGGGGGTGAGCGTGCCAGTCGACGGGTCGAGGCAGAAAGGCCCGGACTGGTTGCCAACCCAGAGCACCCCATGGATATTGCTCACGTCCCCCCCTCTGCAAGATGCAAGAGGACCATCACCCTGGATGCTGGTCTTGGGGATACTGTTGTGTTGAGACTGGACAGTCTGCGGGTCCGCCTGGATCAGGACGTTTGCCGCGACAATCCACAGGCTTCCATCTTGCGCTTGCTCGATGCCGCTATATATTGCCGCGTAAATACGGGCAGGTTGTTCCGTTCATATCATTATGAGAGAGCACGCGATCAGAGCATGGCTTGACAAGGCTATTCGGCAATGCTACCATTGAAATGGGGAATACGGGGCATAGCTTCGGGAGGCCCGGGCTACCTTACATGAATACCAGGAAGCCAGTAGACAGTGGTCCACCACCAGTTGGGGGCGTCAACAGAGATTTCAATGGAATACCGCATCTTGATAGTGAGTGAGAACGCAACCGAGCGCAGCCGGTATGCCAAGATACTGGTTTCGGAGCCGCCGTCAGCAGGGGTTTCCTACGAGATAACGACCGTCGGGTCGGTAGCCGCGGCCCAACTCCAGGCCACCCGCCAGCGGTTTCACCTGGTGATTGTCGCACTCAGCCAGCAGGATGATGGCCTGGAACTGTCCAGCAGGCTGAAAGACCTGTTTCCAGATATGCGCCTGCTCCTCCTGTGTGAGCAGGGCGTCACCAAATCGCAACTCAAGACGGCCCGGCTCATCCGGGCAAGTGTGGCCGAAAGCACCATTGATGCTCGCAGCTTGCGGGCCATCGTCTCCGATATGCTCGGGGCCAGCGCGGTCGCGCAGCCCTCTTCTCGCGACAGCAGCGAGGGCGCTGCTCCTGACAGCGCCTCCCCCCCCCTCCCCACGATCAACCATCATACTCCCCTCTCGGAGGTCATCAAGCCCTTTTTGCTGCCCTTTCTGGAGGAACTCCGCCGTCAAACCCGTTCGCATGTGGCCGTCTATACGGACAAAGAGGGGACGGTGTTGGGGCAGGATGGCGAGGACCGGGAGATAGACGTTGCGGCGGTTGTCCGTCTGCTGACCAGGAGTTGCATGCAGTCACTCGAAGTGGGAAACTTGCTCCGCGACCCCGAGACTATTCACCTGAGTGTTCACGAGGGGCGCTACTACGACGTCTACACCGCGAATGTCCGCAATGACCGCTTCCTGCTGCTCTTTTTCAACAAGGGTTTTGTCAGCCCCAAGCCGGGCCTCATCTTCCTGCTGATGAAGCGGAGCGCCGAGCAGCTTGGCCGCATCAACTAACCCTTGAGACCTGAGTCATTCGGGCTTGTCGAGCCGCTGGAGGTAGCGCGTCACAAGAGCCGCCAACTCGCCGGCGGTGGCCCCCTCCGCTCCTGGCACCGGCCCGGAGGGGGGCATCGCTGCCAGTTGCTTGAGCACGTTGCGGTAGCTGCGGCGAGCCTCTTCAGAGCGTCCCATCTGCCGCCAGACATTCCCCATCCCGAGCCTGCCCATCAGAAAGCGCTGGTCAAGAAAGACCGTCCGCCGGTATTCGTCCAGGGCGGCATCGAAGTGTCCTTGATGTTCATAGATCTGAGCCAGCAGATAGTGGCTCTCTATCTGCATCGGGTCATGCTCGATGGCCATGTGGCAGGAGTGCTTTGCACACTCCCACGCGCCGCGGTCCGCACACAACTGAGCGAGCATTGTGAGCGCCTTGACATTGCCCGGCTCCAGCCGCAGAAGTTCACCGAGCACCTGTTCGGCCTCAGCTTTGTTCTTGCGGGCCAGGTGGGTCGTCACCTGCTTCCACAGCAGAGCCACACTGGAGGGGTCGGGTGGGGACCGCAGCGGCAGGGGAGGGGAGGAGGAGACAAGGTCGGAAGGCGGTGCAGGAGCAGGGAGCAAGGGAGGAGCAGGCGAGAAGGGGAGAGACCAGCCAGCCGTCCCGGGGGGCTTCTGGTCTGGCCGTGGCTTCGTCTCCGGGTGGGCGGGAGACGGAAGCGCCGAACCGACCACGGGGGAGACAAACGTAGTTCCTGATTCGGCGGTGAAGAGCGGCGCATCAAGCGGCTTGCGGTAGATGACCGTGTTGGGGAAGTTGTACACTTCGAATTGCTGGTAGGTCCCGGATTGGGGTTCCGAATGCCCCACAATCAGCCACCCCCCGGGCGCAAGGGCGCGGTAGAATCGGTTGATGACCTGGCGGGTCGTGGTTTCGTGGAAATAGATGGTCACATTGCGGCAAAAGATAAGGTCCATAGCGCTGGTGCCATTTGTGATGGCGGGGTAGACCGCTTCGACCAGGTTGAGCCGGGCAAACGTGACCATGCTCCGAATCTCCGGGTTCAAGCGCCAGCGGTTCTGTTCCGGGGTAAAGAAGCGGGACTTCAACGTCTCCGGCGTATCCCGAAACGACCAGTTGCCGTAGATGCCCGCGCGGGCGCGGGCCAGGAAGTGCGGGTTGAGGTCGGTCGCCAGAATCGTGATATGCCAATCCTGGAGGTCCGGAAGCACCTCTTTGAGGAGCATGGCAATCGAATATGGCTCTTCGCCCGTCGAACACCCCGCGCTCCAGATACGCAGGCTCCGAAGCATCGTTCGCCGCTCGAACAGGTCCGGGAGGATGGAAGTGCGGAGCGCATCAAACTGCGGCTTGTTGCGAAAGAAGCTCGTCTCGCCAATCGTCAGGTGCGACAGGATGGTCTCCCACGTCGCGTCATTGTTGAGCGCGTCGGTGTACAGGTCGGTCAGCAAGCGGTGCCCACTGGCTTTCATCGCCAGGTTCAGGCCGTGGACCAGGTCATCGCGCTTGTGCTCGGGGTAATAGAGGCCACTGCGCTGGTTGAGCAGGTCCCGAAAGATGACATAGAGCGTATCACTGAGCTGAAGCTCCACCACCGTTCTTCCTTGCTATATCATTGCTATGGTTCTGGCGCATACAGGGGCCTGCTGTGGACACGCTGCAAGATGGCATGGGCCAGGTGCGCCAGCGGCTCCACCTGGACGACCGCCCCCGCAGCAACAGCGGCCTGGGGCATGCCGTAGACCACGCAGCTTGCTTCATCCTGGGCCAGCGTGTGCCCCCCCCGGGTGCGGAGCAGCCGCAGCCCCCGGGACCCATCGTCTCCCATCCCAGTCATAATCACGCCTATGGCGTGATGCTCGTAGACCCGCGCCACCGATTCAAACAGGATATCGGCAGAGGGGCAGTAGCGGTCGGAGGAAGCCACTGGTTGCAGCCCGATGACCCCGACCTGCGCCGCCAGCAAGTGGTGGTCATCGGGAGCCAGGTAGATATTCCCCGGCTGCATCGTCTCTTCGTGGTGGGCAATGCGGACACGCATGGGAAGCGACGTGTTGAGCCAGTCCACCAGCGCCTCGACAAAGCCGCGGGCGATATGCTGCACCACCAGGATGGGGAGAGGAAAGGATTTGTTCAGGCTGGAGAGCAGCATATGGAGAGCAGCCGGGCCACCCGTCGAGGCGGCAACAGCCAGCACCGCCTGTCGGGTCTGTTCCTTGCGGAGCGGGGGGGGCACCTCGGCCCGCGACGGGCGCATCGGGTGGCGGGTGACGACGGGCACATCGGCCATGAGGCGCAGGGTCTTGAGCATATTCAGGCGGTCGTCTTCGAAGTCGTCGCGTGTCACGCTGCCCGGCTTGCGCAGCACCGCCAGCGCCCCGGCTGCCAGCGCCTCCACCGAACGCCGCCCCTCGTCGCCCATACTGCTGCTAATCATGACAATGGGAGTGGGGCAGTACTGCATAATCTGGCGCGTGGCCTCGTAGCCATCCAGAACAGGCATGTGAATATCCATGGCGATGACGTCCGGGCGCAGGCGCAGCGTCTCTTCGACCGCCTCTTTGCCGTTGACCGCCGTCCCGATGACCCTGAAGTTGTCTGCCGCCTGGAGCAGCCGGACCAGCAATTCCCGCTGCGACCGCGAATCTTCCACAACCAGCACGCGAATGGGTTGGCCGGGTTGTCGTTTGCTCATACGGCTTCCCACCCCTGCGCCGTTGCAATGTCCGTGGTGGGCCGTTCTTGTTCCTGCTCCCGGGCCGCTTCTGCCATCGTCTCCCGAATCATGGGGTGGAGAGAGGCAAAATTGAAGAGAAAGACGGAGTCGTCACCAGTATTGATGACCCCGCGCAAGAAGGGAGCCACTATCGAGCGGTCGAGCGCGGTCACGCGGGTGGATGGAAACGCCTGGACGTCCACCACCTGGTCAACCCGCAGCCCCAGGAAAGGCATCATCTCGCCGCCGCGCTCCGCATGCCCGGCCATGTGCCCGGCAATGACAATCTGGTTGCTGGCATCATACCGCGGGGGTTCGTCCATCAGGATGGCCCCGTCGAGCACCGGCACATAGTGGCCGCGCAGGTTGAGCAGGCCAATGATAGGGCGGGGGGCCCCCGCCAGAGTCAGGAGCGCAGGCAACCGCACAATCTCTATCACCTCGGAGACGGGCAGACCGTAGTGCTGGTCTCCGATGCGGAAGGTCACGGTCAGCAGGGTATCATCCGATGGAGCCTCCAGCGGAAGGGTCTGGAGGTTGGTCGGAGACGAATGAGGCAGGATGTTTGGCATCTCGGTGTCCTCACAGCTATTCAGATAAGTTGTTCGATGGTTTCCAGCAGATTTTGCTGGTCGAAGGCCCGTTTGACGATGTAGGCGTCGGCTCCCGCTGCAATCCCACGTTCGCGGTCGGCAGGCGAGTCCAGCGACGTCACCAGCACAATCGGGAGGTGTTTGAAGCTGGCATCGTTGCGCACCTGGGAGGTCAGGTCGAACCCGTTGAGCCGCGGCATATCAATATCGCTCAGGAGCAGGTCACAGCCACCGTCGTTTTCGACCAGTTGTCGAAGCATATCCAGCGCTTCGACCCCGTCGGTGGCAAGCTTCACCTCATAGCCAGCGGCTTCCAGAATATTCTTTTCCAGGGTGCGGGTCGTAATCGAGTCATCGACCACCAGAATGGTGTTCCGTCGCTCTTGCTGCGCGACCTCCGTGGCCGAGAAGCTCATGGCCTGGCGCACCCCGATGGCCGCCCGCACCACGTCTACCACGTCCAGAATGGGAACAACGCTCCCATCGGCCAGTATCGTCGCCCCGGCAATGAAGCGGATACGCTGGAGGGGGGCCGGCAGGCGGTAGATGACCAGTTCTTGCTCGCCAAGCACCGCGTCGACCATACAGGCGACCTGGCGTTCGCCACTCCCCAGTATCAGCGCCAGCGACCAGCTTGACGTAGTCAGGCGACCATTGACGAGGGGGCCGCGTCCACGTTCGCCGCCCGGTCGCCGTTCCTCTTTTACGGCGGGTCGTTCGGTCTTGCCCACGATGTCCGCCAGATGGACCAGCGCGACCGGGCGATGGTCGAGCGTCAGGCAGGTGCGCCCCTCCAACACCTGGACCTCGCCCGGCGCGACCGCCACAATCCGCTGAATGGAATCCAGCGGGACCATGTAGGTATCGTGGGCAACCCGCAGCAGCAGCCCGTGGGAACTGGTCAGCGAGAGCGGCACGCTGATGGTGAAGGCGCAGCCGGCCCCCGGGAAGCTCTGCACGGTCACGCGCCCGTGCATCCGCTCAACCTGGGAGCGGACGATATCCAGCCCCACCCCGCGCCCGGACATCTTGCTCACAATCTGGCGGGTGGAGAACCCGGGCAGGAAGATGAGGTCTATCAATTCGGCCTCGGTGACGCGGGTGATATCGGCATCGCTCAGCAGCCCCCCGCCGATGGCCTTCCGGCGGATTTCGTCCAGTTCCAGCCCGGCCCCGTCATCCTCAATCGTGATGGTCAGGTAGTCGCCGCTTACGATGGCGCGAAGTGTGATATGGCCGGTCGGGGATTTGCCGTGGGCGGTGCGCTGCTCAGGCGACTCGATACCGTGGTCTACGGCGTTGCGCAGCAGGTGGAGCAGCACTTCGCGCAGCCGTTCGAGCACCTGCCGGTCGGCTTCGGCTCCCCCGTCGTCCAGTTCGAGGTCCACCTGCTTGCCAGCGGCCCGGACAATCTCGCGCAGTTGGAGACGCAGCGGGTTGAAGAGCGTTGCCAGCGGGAGCATGCGCGTCCGGCGTATCTGGTCGTGCAGCCGGTCGGTGACGACCGAGAGGCGGGTATAGTCCTCGGTCGACTGG
>DAOTUF010000392.1:0-3166 GCA_034437495.1 Chloroflexaceae bacterium
GTTTTCCCGCCGTAAGGGAAAAAACCAGCACAGGACGACATGGTGGAACGTTTGGAGAAAAGAAAGGAGGACGGCAGCGCTTCCTCCACCCGCTCAAGCAGGTGGTGTCCTGCGCTGCCATTTCTATGAAGGCGGGTATCCTCGCAGGTCTGGTGCTGGTGCTGGCTGGTTGTATGCAAGCACTCAACACCGAGGGTGCCGGTAGTCAGCACTCCCCGCCGGCGTGGCTGAGACCCTCGGCGTCTCCCACCGACACGCGGACCGTGGCGGAAGAGGTCCTGTCCCCTGCTATTCCCCCCGAACGTGAGGCCACCCCGACGCTCCCGGTGGTGGAGGTTGCACCCGAAGGTCAGGCGAATGGGACCGTTCTCACTCCCGAAGATGAACACCTGGTCGCAGCCTTTCCGTCGGGTTCAGGGGACGCGGGAGAAGAGCCGAAAGAGGCAAGCCCCGAAACGGCAACCAGTACGGTGGTCACGCCCACCGGCCCCCCTCTTCCGCGCTCGCCTTTGAGCCTCCCCGAAGCCTCAGCGCCGCTCACTCCTACCCCGACTCTGACCCCTACCCCGGGGGTGCAGATTGTGCTGCCGACCCTCCCCGTGCTCAGCAACGAGCAGCGGTGGCGGGCGCAGCAGAAGGACCGCGAGGTGTTCGAGGCGTACCGGACCTATACCACCAGCGGCAGCGACCTCTGGTGGTATGACCCGGTGAACCAGCAGCATGTGGCTCTGGGGAGCTTTGCGGGGGATTTCCACGCGCAGTCCCGCTTTACCCTAGTCGGTCGCGGGGTGGCGGCTCTGGAAGTCCCCTACCAGGTCAACCAGAGCTATGGGTTGCAGGCGCTCTCCCCGGCCCTGGTGCAGCGTATCGGGGAGGCAGGGTATGGGGAGTGGATTGAGGCGTATGTGCTGATGGGGCCAGAGGTCCAGCCGGTCCAGCCAGTCCAGCCCCGTTCATAACCACGTACCAAGAAAGCGTTCAGGACGATGACGATGCGGAAGAATTGAAGAAAGGTAACATGACATGAGCAGTCGTTATTTGAACATGGTCCGGGGGCAGCGTCTTCGTGGTGGCGGCGCGGGACTCACGGCAAAATCAGTGCTTTCCATTCTCGCCATTGTTGCCATGTGTGGGTCGGCTATCTACTGGTGGGGCGTGCAGAGCCAGTTGACGGACAATACGATGATGGCGATGGCCTTTACCGCTATCCTGGTGCTGGCCCCGCCCGTGCTCACGTCGTTCCTCATCCCCTGGTCGCCGGGGGGGATGCTGCTCCAGAAAATCAACGCCAAAACGTGGGGCTACGCGGCGATCATCCTGGCAGCGCTCTTTCTGATTTACTACTCCTTTGAGATTCAGTATAGCTGGTGGGCCGCGCAGCCGGTGGTGGCCGGCACCGAACTGGTCTTGCAGCAGGTGCTCATTGGCATCATCGGGTTCATCATCATTCCGGCGCTCCTGTGGACGCCCGTCACGTCGGAGGAGTTGGTAGAGCAGGTGCGTCAGGCCCACCTCGTCAAACGCTACGAGATCCAGACCCAGGCCGATATTGCCATCCTGCGCAATACCCTGCTGCGGGCGCAGGAAAAGGCGCTGGTCGGGTTTGCCAACCTGACGGTTGAGGAGCGGGCTGAACTGGCCGGGGTGATGCAAAATCTGGTTCAGGGCATTGACAAGACGCTGAAGGAGATTGGGCAGAGTGTCAAGACGGTCAGCGGCGCAACGGTCCCCTTCAGCAGTCTCGAAGACAACGACGACATTCGGGAATACCTGGACTACATCTCATCGAACCTGACCGAAAACGCCCTGCCGCTCGTGCCAGACCAGGACCCCAACCAGGAATATCTCGGGGAACTGCTGGTGAGCGATGCCACGCTCGAGTCGTCTCCCGCCGGGTCGCTGCCGGCGGGGGAGCGCCGACGGGGAAGCCTGCCATCGACCAAAAAGGTGCGGCCAACGGCGGAAGACCTGTTGTAGCGGGCCATCGGAACCCTTTCTCTGGCAAGGGCAAGGGGCCGCGAAAGAGAGCAGCAACGTGCAAGGATACGCTACCAGTGACCAGGACCGGGACCATCGGGAGGGCGGGGGCCGCCTGACCGCGGGCGAACCGCACGACCTGGCAGATATCCTGGCCATGCAGGTGCATAGCTGGCTTGGCCCGCGGGTCTATCGGCTCCACCGCAGCGATATTCTGGAACTGGTCGAAGCCTATATTGATGACCTGACCCCCGAAGACCAGAAAGCCGTGGTCTGGATTATCTGGCATCTCTTCCAGGACGCCCACGATATTGAGATGGGGCGGTATCGCTGATGCAGCGGGTAGGTGTCTTCGGGGGGACCTTCGACCCGATTCACTACGGGCACCTGGCGATAGCCGAGGAGGTGCGCTGGTCGCTTGGTCTCGACTACCTCTCCCTGATACCGAATGCCCATCAGCCCTTCAAGCAGGGGCACGGGGCCACGCCGGACCAGCGGTTTGAGATGGTCTGTCGGGCCTGTGCGCAGAACGACACGCTCGTCCCTTCGGACATTGAGGTGCGCCGTCCGCCTCCCTCCTTCACTATCGATACGCTGCGCGAACTGCACCGCGAGATGGGTGAGGCGGCGCACCTCTGGTTCCTCCTGGGGAGCGATGCCATCGGGCAGTTTCCGCAGTGGGAGGGGGCACGGCAAATCCTCGAACTGGCGCGACTGGCGCTCGTGGACCGACCGGGGAGTGTGGTGGACTTTGCGGCGCTCGAACGGGCCATGCCGGGCATCCTGGACCGGGTGGACCCCATCCCCGCTCCGCGGCTCGACCTCTCAAGCAGCGACCTGCGCCACCGCCTGGCTACCGGTCGCCCGGTGCGCTACCAGGTGCCCGAAGCGGTGCTGGACTATATCACCCAACACGGTCTCTACCGGGAACCTGTGCAAGAAGCGGCGCAGTCATACACCGCACTGACTGAAGTCAGGCGGCTTGCACGCTCCGGCGAGTAAGCCGGGTATGACCAGACCTGGCCTTTCGAGGCTCCGTTCAGCCGGTCACGATACCCTGGGGTGCGCGAGCCAGCCCCAGGCGCTATCGGGCACGATGAAACAGGACGATGCGCGTAAGCCCGTGTCGTGTCCGTAACAAGCCGGTTGAACATCGTCGAGGCTCACGTTACCGCCTTCGGGCGAGAAA
>DAOTUF010000393.1:0-1985 GCA_034437495.1 Chloroflexaceae bacterium
ACGCTGGCGATGATTGCCCGGCTGCTCAATTCCGAAGGGGTGCCGACGCAGCACGGAGGACGGCAGTGGTATGCCTCCACGGTGCGGAGCATCGTGCGAAACGAGCCAGTGTACCGAGGCACCAGGCGCGGGGATAGCACCGTGCCCTGGCCGGCGGTGCTGGATGGGGCCGGGGAGGAGCGGGGTGCCCCCTCCGGACGCGAGACTGGCGGATGACCTGCTGGACGACGAGCGGGACATCTAACCCCCCTCGCTGGTATCCCCTTCGTCCTCTGCTGAAGCAAACAACTGCCGCAGAAACGCCGCGGCCTGCTCATCCTCCATTGCCTGGTCAACCAGGGACCGCGCCTGTTCTTCGTCCCCCATCTCCAGATAGAGTAGGAGCAGGTTTCGCAAGCGGTACAACGTGTCCGAATGTCCCCACCCCTGCCGCTGCACGCAGATGACCAGTTCGCGCTCAAACAGGGGGCGGGCCTCGTCGCCCTTTCCCATCTCCTGAAGGAGCTTGCCCAGATTGAACAGGCTGGTGGCGGTGTGGGGGTGGACGGGGCCGAGCACCTGCTCCCGGATGGCGAGGGCGCGTTCGAGGTAGGGGTGTGCGCCCTGGTAGTCCCCAATCATATCGAGGTAGTAGCCCATAGCATTGCACAGGCTCCCCGCCAGTTCGTCTTCGTGATGGAAAGCCGCATCAACTGCCTTGCGCAGGTGCTTCTCCAGGTCCCTGAGTGGGCGGGGGTCGCCATGTTCAAGCAGACCAGTCACTTCGCGGAGCAACGCCTGCACCGAGTCATAGCGCGGGTGGGGGTCCTCATCGCGCCGCGGCAACCCTCCCACATAGGCAGCCAGCAGGCGATGGAGCCGGTAGACCGGTCCCTGTTCCCTGGTAAGCAATCCCAGGTCTCCCACCAGCCGGTTCATGGCATCGTGAAAGGCTATGTCCTGTTGGTACATGCGCTCCCGTATCCATTCCGGGGCATCTCCAGGGTGGTCGAGCCACAGGTCGAGCCACGGGAGGGGGATGTTGGCGGTGAAGCCGGGGATGGTTCGCATGAGCATGGCCTTGGAAACTGTTTCACCGTGGGCAAAACTCGCCATCCGTTGCAGCAGCCGGTAGGCCAGGTCGTCTATCCCATCGTGCTCAATATCCAGTTCTGCGATGCTCAGGGCAAAGGTTCGTTCGACACTCCCATCGTGGTCAGTAGGCGAATGGGGGTGGTGTCCGCCCTGGAGGGCGGGGTGGGTGAGGATGTCCTCATCTTGCAGCAAGCGGAGGTAGTAGTGGGCCTCATCGGGGTATTGCCCCAGGTAGCTCCCCGCCAGGTGCAGCGCCAGCGGCAGGTCGCCCAGTTCGGCAGCAATCGCATTGAGCGCCCCAAAGTGGGGATGAAACCATCCGGTCTCTTCTTCTCCTATCTCAATGCTCGTGTCCCCCTGGTCTTCCAGATTGCTCACCAGCAAGGTCAGACTCTCCCGTCGAGGGAGCACGCCCAGGGGCAGCACGCGCACCTTGAGGGTGGGTTTCCATTCGGCGCGGCGGCTCGTCACGAGCACGCGGCAGCCACCCGTCTTCGGCTTCCATTCATCCAGCAGCGTTTCCTCCTCGCAGTTGTCGAAGATGAGCAGGCGGGGGATGGGTTCCTGCCACGTCTGGCGTACTCGCTGCACCTGCGCCTCAAACGACAGCCCGTCGAAGCCCGGCAGGTTGAGGCAGTGCCCCACCTCCACCACCTCGGCGGGGACCGCGGCGGCGTCGGCCAGGCTCAGCCAGAACACCCCCCCGCCAAAGAACTGGCCGAAGCGGTGGGCAAACTCCACCGCCATCTGCGTCTTGCCAATGCCCCCCAGACCCGTCGCGGCGGCCACCCGCCCGATGAAGGCGGCCTCGGTGTCCCCCTTGAGCGTGGCGGCCAGGTGCAGCAGGTCGGGTTCGCGCCCCACGAAGTGCGGGTTGCAGGCATAGGTGATGCGCGAGTGGGGCGGGAGCG
>DAOTUF010000394.1:0-4052 GCA_034437495.1 Chloroflexaceae bacterium
GTCGGGGCATCGGCCCGGCCTATTCCGACAAGGTTGAGCGGGTGGGGCTGCGGGCCGGTGACTTGCTCCACGAAGAGCTGCTGTTGGAGCGGCTCCGGGCGGTGCTGGAAGAAAAAAACCGCATCCTCAGCCGTATCTACGAGACCAAACCCATCTCGCTCCATGATGCCTACCTGCGCTTCTTGAACTACGGGCATCAGTTGACCAACTACGTGACGGATGTTCACGCGGTCATCCACCGGGCGCTGGAGAAGGACGTGCCGGTGCTGCTGGAAGGGGCCCAGGGGGCTTTGCTCGACATCGACCACGGGACCTACCCCTATGTCACCTCGTCGCACCCCGGGGCCGCCGGGGCCTGTCAGGGGGCGGGCATCGGGCCGACCCGTCTCACCTCCGTGATGGGCGTATACAAGGCCTATACGACCCGGGTGGGGCAGGGTCCCTTCCCGACCGAAATCCACGATGGCCCCGACGCCGACATGCTGCGTCAGATTGGGAAGCCGTGGGCAGAGGTGGGAACGACGACCGGACGGGCGCGGCGCGTTGGCTGGTTCGACGCGGTGATGGCGCGATATGCCGCGGAGATAAACGGCATTGACACGCTGGCTATCACCAAGTTGGATGTCCTCGATGAGTTTCAGCGCATCAAAATCTGTGTGGGGTACAAGCGCCATGACGAACTGCTCGAATACCCCCCGATGTCCACCGCACTGCTCAACAAGGTCGAACCGGTCTATGAGGAGCTGCCGGGCTGGAGGACCTCCACCGCGGGCGTGAAGGAGTTTCACCACCTTCCCGACGAAGCCCAGAGCTACGTGGCCCGCCTGTGCCAGCTTGTAGGCGCTCGGTTGGGGATGGTCTCCGTTGGCCCGGAACGTGACCAGATTATTATGGTCAATGACGTATTCTGACCCTCCCGCAGGTCGCAGGTTTGCGGGAGGGTTCCGACCGCGTCGTCTGGTTTGAAGGAAGCATCGGTGAGGGAAGAAGAGGAAACGCACCATTCCGGGATGGGATGCTGTCCCGGATGTTATCGAAATGAGGAGTTATGAATCGTATTCTTGTGACTGAAAAGATTTCAAACGAAGGTCTGGAGGCACTCCGCGCCGGTACGGACGTCGAGGTGGATGTTCGGCTCGACCTGGACAAGGAGACCCTGCTCACCGTTTTGCCCGACTACCACGCGCTGGTAGTTCGGAGCGCCACCAAGGTCACGGCCCCGGTGATAGAGGCCGGAACCCGGCTCCAGGTGATTGGACGGGCCGGGTCGGGGGTAGACAACATCGACGTGGAAACAGCAACCCAACGCGGTATCGTGGTGGTCAATGCCCCGGCCTCGAACAACGTGGCAGTGGCCGAACTCACCCTCGGGTTGCTGCTTGGCCTGGCCCGCCAGATTCCCCACGCCCACGGGTCGCTCCAGGCGGGCAAGTGGGAGCGCAGCAAGTTTATGGGGTGGGAGGTGCGCGGTAAGACGATGGGGTTGATCGGACTCGGGCGCATCGGTTCGGAGGTGGCCCGGCGGGCCAGGGGCTTTGAAATGCATGTAGTGACCTACGACCCGGTGGTCTCGTCCGACCGCGCCAAACAGCTCGGGGTAGACAATGTGCCCCTGGAAGAGCTTCTGGAGCGCAGCGATATCATCTCGATCCACGTGCCGCTCATTGAGGGGACGCGCAACCTCTTTGATGCTGACCGTATCGGGCGGATGAAGCCCGGGGCGTTCCTCATCAATGCCAGCCGCGGCGGGATTGTGGATGAAGCCGCGCTGCTGGTATCCCTGGAGTCGGGGCACCTTGGCGGGGCGGCGCTGGATGTCTACAGCCAGGAACCACCCACGGACAACCCGCTGGTGGGGCACCCGAAGGTGATTACCACCCCCCACCTGGGAGCCTCGACGCGAGAGGCACAGGTGCTCGTGGGGATAGACGTGGCCGAAGGGGTGCTGACTGCCCTGCGCGGCGACACTCCGCGCTACGCGGTCAATGCGCCGTTCATCGCACCTGAAGCCTGGGGGGTGCTGCAACCGTATATCGGGCTTGGGCAGCAGCTTGGTTCCCTTTGTATGCAGTTGGTGGTAGACCCCGTGCGCGAATACGAACTTGAATATCGGGGGGAACTGGCCGGGTTTGACACGCTTCCGGTGCGGCTTGCAGTACTGCAAGGGCTGCTCCAGACGACCACCGAACACCGCGTGACGCCGGTCAATGCCCCCTTGATTGCCCGCGAGCGGGGGATGCGCATAAGCGAGCGTTCGAACCCCAACACCGAAAACTATGCCAGCCTGTTGGTGGTGCGAGCGCACACGGCGGATGAGGTGCGCGAGTTCAGCGGCACGGTGCTGCGCCACGAACCGCACATTGTCCAGACTGACGGGTTCTGGGTGGATTTTGTCCCCGGTGGGCACCTCCTCATTACCTACCACCGCGACCGGCCTGGGATTATCGGGCGGGTGGGAACGATGCTCGGGGCCGCCGATGTCAATATCTCGGGCATGTATGTGGGGCGTATGGCTCCCCGCGAGGGCGCTATGATGATTTTGCGCCTTGATGAAGCCGTTCCAGAAGCGGTGCTGGAGCAGGTGCGGAGCGAACCGGATATCGACCTGGCATACAGCGTGGTGACGTGATACCCCCCGACTTCCCGTCCACCGGCCCCCCTGCCCTCCCCGGGTGGTGTGGGGCCGGTGCCTGTCTGCAAGCGGGTCAGGCGACCATGTGCAGGAGCACCGCCAGTATCTTGCCAACCCGGTCGATGTAGTATTCTGGCCGACATTTTGAGCGTGTCCAGGAGGACGGTTTTCGCGCTAATCAGGAAAGGCAGCCTGTCCTCGCTGAAAGTCGGAGGGCAGAGGCGCATACCTGCCGCAGCCCTGGATCGAGGAACGAACGGGGAGCAAAACGGCGTAAGATACGTCAAATTGTGTGCCAGAGGCGGGGGACGTGAGGAGTGTCAGAAAGAGACTAAGCGAGAGAGAATGGTGAGCCGCCCAGGACTCGAACCTGGAACCAGCTGATTAAGAGTCAGATGCTCTGCCAATTGAGCTAGCGGCCCATCTCTCCACAAGGAGCAACACCTGTATTATAGAGGCATCCCGCTCATCTGTCAATCCGCCCCCCCACCTCACTCCACCTCCACCGCCCCCACTTCCACTTCCTGCGTGCCCGGCAGCCTGCTCCGCTCGTCGGTGGCGTAGCTGTAGGGGCTTGCCAGCGTATACCACCCCACCCGCCACGGGTAGCGACCGGCGGGCAGGTCTGGCGGTAGTTCCACCTCAAAGGTCTCCCGAATACGCTGCCCCGGCTCCCACTGACTGGTCGGGAGCAAGGTGTACGTAGGCAGATGCACGATACGCATTGTCTCCACCCCGTCCAGCGTACTCACCGCAAGGTAGTCGTGCGGAGGGGGGGACGGGCCAGTGACGGTCCACTCGAAGGCAGCGCGGAAGCGGCGCGGGCCAGTCGGGGTTATCTCAGCGCGGACCAGTCCCATCCGTTCACCGAACGGGATAAGGGATTGCCTTTCCCCTTCCCCTCCCTGTTCGACAACCTCAATGTTCTGGAGAAGGTGTTGAGCCGGCGGGGCACCGCGGCGAAACAGCAGCAGACCATCGCGGGCGGCAGCCAGGTGAAACAAGGGGTCGCGCAGCAGCAGGCCGATGGCCTCCCGTTCGTAGGCCACTCCCCCCCCGTAGCTCCCGTCGCCCAGGGGAACGAAGAAGTCGAACAGAGCGTCAGCCAGCACATAATCAACGTGGGGCAGGAGCGAGGGCAGCCGGGCCGCGCCGGGGTCGTCGGCATAGCGAACAACGTACAGGGTCTCGCGGTTCGTCAGGTGGGAGGCGAGGAACATGGAGCTTGCCAGCGGGACGCGCGGCGGGACGTGCTCGGCCAGGAAGCGGTCCTTCAGGTAGTCACGCGGAATGACCCCATAGGCCGATGGGTCGAAGCCGCGGCCCGGCAGCCCCATCCAGAACAGCGGATTGAGCGGCGTGTCAACCAGCACGCAGCTAAACAGCGCCACGCTCGCCAGGGTGATACTCAGGTCGCCGC
>DAOTUF010000395.1:0-3621 GCA_034437495.1 Chloroflexaceae bacterium
AGATATTCGTATCAATAAGATTCGCCTGGAACAAGGGGGAGCAGATGCCTGGCCGCCACCCGAGGAAACGGTGCTGATTGAACGGAGCGGGATGGAGGGTCTGGTCTCGCTCCAGGCCGATGTGGGTGATACCATCCTGATTGAGCGACCGGACGGCGAGCACCGCCGGCTGCGGGTGAGCGGGGTCGTCCACGATATCAACCAGTGGCCGACCCCCTTTCTCCGCACCTACTACGGCTATGTGACCCGCGACACGCTGGTAGCGCTTGGGGAGCCGTATACCTTCAATGAACTGCTTATTCGGGTCGAAGGAGAAGGGGCGGGAACAGGAGCGGGAGGGGTGGTCACAAAGGCCCACGCCGAGGAGGTGGCCGAACAGGTCTACGAGAAGGTGCAGAAGTCCGGGCGCGACCCCTCTTTCCCCCGCGTCGCCACCCCCGGTCAACACCCGCTGCACTTCCTCATCACCGCCATCATCACGATTATGGGCATTATGGGGGTTTTTTCGCTCTTCCTGAGCGGGTTTCTGGTGACAAATACCATTTCGGCGCTGCTGGCGCAGCAGATTCGGCAGATTGGCATGATGAAGGCGGTGGGGGCGCGAACCACCCAGATTATGACCATCTACTTTGCGCTGGTGCTGTGCTTCGGTCTGCTGGCGCTGGCTCCGGCCATCCCGCTGGCTCGCTTTGCCAGTTCGTCGTTTGCGGGCTTCCTGGCCACCTTCCTCAACTTTGACCTTGCGAATGCGAGTATCCCCGCCTACGTGGTCGCGGTGCAGGCCACCATCAGCCTGGTGATACCGGTGGTTGCGGCTCTCGTTCCCATCCGCAGCGGCACCCGTATGACCATCCGCGAAGCCCTCGCCAGCGAAGGGGTGGCCATCTCCTACGGCACCGGTTTCCTTGACCGGGTCATCCAGCGGGTGCGTGGTCTCCCGCGGCCCCTCCTGCTCTCGCTGCGCAACACCTTCCGCCGCAAGGGGCGGGTATTCCTGACACTGGTGACGCTGACCCTGGGGGGGGCGTTCTTCATCTCCGTCTTCGGCGTGCGGAGTGCGCTCCAGTTGACTATCAACGAACTGGTTGAAGCGCTCTACAACTACGATGTGGACGTCTACCTCGACCGCACCTACCGCGCGAACCACGTCGAGGATGAAGCCATGGCGGTGACGGGGGTGGTCGCTGCCGAATGTTCAGCCATGGCGAGGGTGCGGCGCGTGCTCCCCAACGACCGTGAGAGCCTGATTATCAGCCTGTACGCCGTGCCGTCGGAGACCCGCACGATGAACCCGCAAATCGTGGCGGGACGCTGGCTGCTGCCGGAAGATGAAAACGCGCTGGTGCTCAGCACGGGGGTGCTCAAGGAAGACCCGGACATCCAGGTGGGTGACGATATACTGCTCAAGCTGGAAGACCGCGAGACGACGTGGCGCGTGGTCGGGTTGATGAAGGCCATGGGCGAAGTGCGGTGGGGCTATGCCAGCTTCGACTACTACACCCGCATCGCCCACCAACCCGGGCAATCCAGCTATCTGCGGGTCGTCACCCGTCACCATACGGGTGAGTTTCAGGCGCAGGTGGCGACGGCTCTGGAAGAACAGTTCAAGCAAGCGAACATTGACGTGAACTCCACCAAAACGATTATGGAGCTGAGTCAGGGCGACAAGGAAGTGATAGAAGTGGTGACAGTGAGCCTGATGTTCATGGCCATCCTGGTGGCGGCGGTCGGGGCCCTGGGGCTGGCGGGAACGATGAGCCTGAACGTGATTGAGCGGGTGCGCGAGATTGGCATTATGCGCTCTATCGGCGCATCGAACGTGACAGTACTCCAGATTTTTATGGTCGAGGGCATCGTCATCGGGATGATCAGTTGGATACTGGGGGCATCGCTGGCGGTGCCGCTCGGTCAGGCGCTCAGCATCACCATGGGGCAGATGCTCTTTTCCTCCCCGCTCACCTTCGATATCCCCGTCGATGGTATCGTCGTCTGGTTGGTGCTGTCGCTGGTGCTGGCGGCGGTAGCCAGCTTCTTCCCTGCCTGGCGAGCCACGCGGGTGACGGTGCGGGATGTGCTGTCGTATGAGTGAGGGCTTGCGCCGGGGGGGCCGGGGAACATCGTCTTTTCTGACCCCCGACCCCCCAACCTCTACAGATACTTCCCAACCAGCAGGTCAACCCGCTTCCGGGTCTCGGGCGGAATGCGCTGGCGGTCGGTGATAATCGCATGGGACATCGCACTGTGGGCTACGCTCTCAAACCCCTCCCCAATCAGGGGGATGATTTCGCGGACAATGCGCTGCGAAAGCTCAACATTGGCCTGGAGCACCGCAATAACCGTCTCGATAGTGACCGAGTCGTGGTGCGGGTGCCAGCAGTCATAGTCTGTGACCATCGCCATCATGCCATAGGCAATCTCCGCTTCGCGGGCAAGCTTGGCCTCGGGCAGGGCCGTCATCCCGATGAGGTCATGCCCGCGGCGGCGGTTTTCTTCGCTCTCCGCGAGGGTCGAAAACTGCGGCCCCTCCATACAGACATACGTCCCCCCCTGGTGAACCGTCGCGCCTGCTTTCTGGGCGGCCTGGTAGATTTTCTCGCTCAAGATGGGGCAAAACGGTCGGTCAAAGACGATGTGGGACACCAGACCATCCCCATAGAACGTCGATGGCCGAACCCCCTTCGTACGGTCGAAAATCTGGTCAGGGACGACCACCTGACCGGGGGCGTATGCTTCGCGCAGGCTCCCCACCGCGCTGATAGCGACCAGGTACTTCACCCCCAGTTGCTTGAACCCGTAGATATTGGCACGAACTGGTAGCTCCGACGGCATCAGGCGGTGCCCCCGACCGTGCCGGGGGAGGAAGACCACCCGCTGCCCGGCGAGCGTCCCCAGGACATAGGCATCGCTCGGTGCGCCGTAGGGCGTTTCCAGGGTCACTTCTTCCACATCCTCAAGTTCCTGCATCGCATACAACCCGCTCCCGCCAATCAAGCCAATAGCTGCCTCATGGGGCATCGCAGAACCTCCTTACCTTAGAACGTTAGAACGTCAGAACCGTAAGAACCTCCCCGTATTTCCGATAGCAATCGCTCATCCGTGCCGATACCCGGGTGATGAGCGAGCAGACCAGCGACTTCCGAGAGTATAGCACGACCATGCCAGACCCTTCAAGCGGAGCGGAAGGGAGGTCAGGAGCAGAGAGGCCGGGGCAAGAGGGGAGAATCGTCCGATATTGCCGGTATTGGCCCCTTGACAGGCTCCGCGGATCATGCTACAATCTATCCAACACGGAAGAGGAACGGTTTCACTCAGTATGAGTAGACCTGACAAGTGAACGCAAGACCTGTTGGGGAACCTGATAGGAGACTTGTACCACTGCTAGTATCACATCGGTGATGCTGGTTTTTCTTTTCCTGTTCGCACCTTACCAATCAATTTCATATCGCTGAAGACGTGGGTCCTGGATGCGACATCAAGTCGCTATCTATTTATATAACGCAGAGTTTGATCCTGGCTCAGGACGAACGCTGGCGGCGTGCCTAATGCATGCAAGTCGAACGCAGCGACCTTCGGGTCGTTGAGTGGCGCACGGCTGAGGAACACGTGGGTACCTGCCCCGAC
>DAOTUF010000396.1:0-2021 GCA_034437495.1 Chloroflexaceae bacterium
GCCCCCCCCCCTTCTCCCCCCTGCCTTCGGTGCTCGTGGAGATTTGCAGTTTATATCTGGTCATGCTATAATCCGCTACGTTAGGCCAAAATGTGAAAAAAAGTGCAATTATTCGGAGAGCGTGCGCTCCTCCCCGGCGATGATGACCATCCTGACACCGCAGGGGGTCCAGTCACCAGGGAGAACGTCCGACAGAGGGAGGGAGTATTTTGCGTTCGTTGTCGCCCAGGACCCGGAAATGGTTGATTGTCAGCGGGGTCGTGCTCCTGGTGATGATTGTGAGTGGCTTTCTTCCGATGAGCCACCCCCACGTCGAAATCAAGGCCGAGCCTATCTTTCACATTACGGAAACCATTCCGTTTACCAATTCCTTACTGGTGACTGTGCTGGTAGACCTTTTCCTGATTGTCCTGGCATTTGTCATCAGCAGGAACCTGAAGCTCATTCCCGGTGCGTTTCAGAATATTGTTGAAATTGCTATTGACGGGCTGTACAAGCTCTTTCAGGGCGTAAACCGTGAATATGCCCCACGTGTCTTCCCCGTCGTCGCAACGATTTTCTTCTACCTCCTCTTCTCAAACTGGTTCGGGCTGATACCAGGGTTTGGAGCCATTGGGAAGTGCGTTCCCGCGGCACATGAGACGGAGACCCACGCCGGCCTCGTCCGGCTGGCCTCGACTGGTGCGGTGGGGTGGTCGTCTGAGCCGGCGCGAGCCGCAGAAGAAGAGGGCCACAGCAGTGGTGGGTGCCCCGCTGGACACACCATGGTGCCCCTGTTCCGGTCGCCCAGTGCCGACCTGAATTTCACGTTTGCGCTGGCGCTGCTGGCCTTCGTCTATATCGAATACTGGGGCTTCTCGACCCTTGGGG
Source organism: Chloroflexaceae bacterium (assembly GCA_034437495.1). Classification (GTDB taxonomy): domain Bacteria; phylum Chloroflexota; class Chloroflexia; order Chloroflexales; family Chloroflexaceae; genus JAAUSY01. The sequence goes on from DAOTUF010000396.1 coordinate 871, forward strand.
TGGGCTATGTGACCAAGTTCTTTAATACCCACGGCTTCAAAAAGGGCGTCCTGCCGGGCCTGATGGACCTGGCGGTCGGGTTGCTCGAATTTATCAGCGAACTGGCGCGTATCATCGCGTTCTCCTTCCGTCTCTTCGGCAACATCTTCGCTGGTGAAGTCTTGCTGCTGGTGATGGCCTTCCTGGTGCCCGTGGTGCTGCCCATGCCATTCTACGGGTTTGAAATTTTCGTCGGCTTCATCCAGGCGTTTGTCTTCGCTATGCTGACCATGGCCTTCATTGCCATTGCCGTCATCCCCCATGGAGCGGAGCATGGGGAGAATGGTCATTGATCATTGAGGTCATGAGATTATGAGGTCATGAGATCATGAGATCATTGATCATTGATGGAAGATAGAACGAACCGCAGGCAGAGAGAAGGGAATCGGCCCATTTTTCTTATTCATTCATTCGAATACCTGCGCTGAGGCAACGAACAAGGGATAGTGCAAACCTCCGGACCCGGAGGGGAGCAAGCCTCTGCGCAGTTCTTTATGCTCACGAGAACCCAGGTAGTACGTTCAAGAGATTAGTAGTAAGGAGACACACACAGGTGGAAGCAACCGAGTTTTTGCTGAGTGATCAAGGTTTGCGTCTGATTGCCACGGCTCTTGCGATTGGTCTGGCGGCAATTGGCCCGGGTATTGGTATCGGTATTGTGGCGGCGGGAGCATTGCAGGCCATCGGGCGCAACCCCGAAATTCAAGGGACGGTCGTGACCTATATGTTCCTGGGCATCGCCTTTACCGAGGCGCTCGCCATCTTTGGTCTGGTGGTATCGCTGATGATTGGTTTCGGGGTATTGTAGTCGCATCTGGCGTATCGCCGGTGATGGAGAAGGGTTCACAGTATGGAAGCTCTGGGAATTAACTGGGTCTTATTGCTCTCGCAGGTCATCAACTTTGGGGCAATGATTGTCATTCTCCATGTCCTGCTCTATAAGCCCGTGCTCAAACTCCTGAGAGAGCGAACCGAACGGATTGAACAGAGCCTGAATGAGGCCGAGCAGGTCAAAGCTGAACTTGCCAGCGCAAAGAGCGGCTATGAGGATGAAATCAAGCGGGCCCGTCAGGAGGCCGCGCAGATTATTACCCAGGCCCAGGAGCGGGCCA
>DAOTUF010000397.1:0-7853 GCA_034437495.1 Chloroflexaceae bacterium
GAGGTGAGGAGGATAGGGGAGTGGGGAGGGCGGGCGGGGGAGCAAGGCTCAGCGCGATGGTGTTCTTCAGGTGTCCGCCCACCGCTAGAATGGTCGGCAGCGCACCGCGAACCAGCACCGGCAGCGGAGCATAGCCGCGGGCGCGGCGCAGCAGCCGGGGTACTCCCTCGCCCTCAATCATCCAGGCAATGCTGTCATCCACGTGGCGGGCGATAGGACGGTTATGCACCAGGAAGCGGTCTGCCATGGACCCCAGGCGCTCTGTGGCTTCGTGTTCGTCCGTACAGATGGGTTCATCGCTCAGGTTGCCGCTGGTCGCCACCACAGGAAAACCCGTCTCGTGCAGCAGCAGATGGTGCAGCGGGGTAGCGGGCAGCATAATGCCCAGGTCGGGAGCGTCGGGGGCGAGCGCATCACGGACCCGCGCAAGCTCCGGCTCCCCCGGGGAGTGGTCACGCTTTGGCAGGAGCACGATGGGCGCTTCTGCGGAGGTCAGCAGGCTCTCTTCCGGGGGAGTGATGCGGCACAACGTGTGTGCCTGCGCCACGTCCCGCACCATCAGCGCAAAGGGCTTGTCGGGGCGGGGCTTGCGCTCGCGCAGCCGCCCGATAGCCTGGACATTGCGAGCGTCGGTCATCAGGTGAAACCCACCCAACCCCTTGACCGCCACAATCTGCCCCTCCCGCAGGGCATCACTCGTGCGGCACAGCGCGTCATCCCCTTCTGCCTCCGGTGCCCATACGCCGGGTTCCTGCTCTTTCCACAGGCTCAGGTGGGGGCCGCAGACCGGGCAGGCGTTGGGCTGCGCGTGGAAGCGGCGGTCAGAGGGATCATCATATTCGGCCTGACACGCCGCGCACATCACAAAACCGCGCATGGTGGTGTTGGGTCGGTCGTAGGGCAACGCCTGGAGGATGGTGAAGCGCGGGCCGCAGTTGGTGCAGTTGGTGAAGGGGTAGCGGGTGCGGCGGTTGGCGGGGTCGGGGTCCAAGGTGTCGTGCAGGCAGTCGGGGCAGGTGGCGCTGTCTGGCAGTACCAGCGCCGACCGGCCCCCCCCGGTCTCGCTGTGGCGTATCTCGAAGTGGTGGAAACCTGTAGGGGCAAGCCATGCTGCTTCCAGCGTGTGAATGCGGGAGAGCGGGGGTTTCTCGGTGGGCAGGCGCTCAAGGAAGCGTTCGAGCACGGGGCGCGGCCCCTCCACTTCGATGTGGACGCCGCGGGGGTCATTGAGGACCCACCCGGTCAGGGACAGCTCGGTCGCCAGGCGGTAGACGAAGGGGCGGAAGCCAACGCCTTGCACGGCCCCGCGAATGTTCAGGCTGAGGCGGCTGAGGGGGCTGTGAGGGCTGAGGGGGTTGGAGTCGTGGAGGGGACGACCATGGTCGGTAGTCATCGGGCCTTGCTCGAAAGCTGCTCAAAATCCACAAAGCGATAGCCTATCCCCCGTTCGGTCAGGATGTACTTCGGGTTGGACGGGTCTTCCTCTATCTTCTGGCGCAGGTAGGTGATATAGAGGCGCAGGTAGTGGTTTTCGTCGCGGTATTCTGGCCCCCACACCCTGGTCAGGAGCATCTGATGGGTCTGCACGTAGCCCGCATTTTGCACCAGGTGGTAGAGCAGGCGGTATTCGGTTGGGCGCAGGTTGACCCGTTCGCCATTGACCAGCACCTCGCGGCGGGCAAAGTCAATGTGCAGGCGGTCATCTACCATGACGGTGGTCTGCGGAATAGGCGGCGAGGCATAGTGGCGGCGCAGCACGGCGCGGATGCGGCTCACCAGTTCGCGGTGGCTGAAGGGCTTCCCGATGTAGTCGTCGGCTCCCAGTTCAAGCCCGCGGATGCGGTCGTCCTCCTCGTCTTTGGCGGTGAGGATGAGCACCGGCGCGGGGGAGAACTCGCGCAACCTCCGCAGCGTCTCGAAGCCGTCCATCTCCGGCATCATAATGTCCAGCAAGACGACATCGGGCATATCTTCGCGGGCACGCTCCAGCGCCTCCCACCCGTTCGAGGCGCTGACGACGCGGCACCCCTCCAGTTCAAGGTTCATCCGCATAAACTTGACCATATGCAGCTCATCATCAACCACGAGCATCAGTTTGTCCCGAAGTTCTGACATGGTTTTCTGGCTCCTGTTCAGAGAGAGTGGTGTCTGCCTCTCAATGCATTCTAACACACTCTGTCTGAGTGTGCTATAATCAACCCGGACAACACCGCGAGGAGACGACAGACAAGAACCGATCTTGCTTGATCTTGATCTTGATCTTGAGGACAGAGCATTGATATTGATACGGATACAGATACGAAGAACTCTTGAAAGGAGGGTCCCCCATGCCCCTGACCAACCCGCAGCGTATTCAGGAGCGGCTGGCGCAAAATAGTTGGGGACTCCTGGGCAATCAGGGCCACGTTCTGGGGATAGACCTGGGCGGGTATGGCCTGCGGGTCGCCCTGGTTCATCTCCAGACCCACACCTATGTCAGCACCTATGCCGATATTCAGCGGCAGGAACCCCAGGCCATCCTGGACGCTTCGCTCACCCTGGCCCGGGCGCTCCTGGCCGAGTCTAGCGTTTCGCCCAACCACCTGGTCCGGGTCGGCGTCGGGATTGGCGCACCGGTTGACCCCCACCGCGGCACGGTGCTGCGTTCGGTGCGGATGCAAGGGTGGGAAAACTTCCCGCTCAAAGACTATTTCGAACAGGCATTTGACACGGTGACGCTGGTCGATAACGACGCCAACTTGATTGCCCTCAGCGAGGCAACCTTTGGGGTGGGCTGTGGGTGTCAGCACCTCTTCTACCTCCACCTCAGCAGCGGGGTGGGCGGCGGGATGGTGCTGGACGGACGGCTCTACCACGGAGCCAACGGGATAGCCGGGGAGATAGGCCACGCGCTGGTTGAGCCAGACTGGAACGGGACCTCATCCCCGCCGCGCACCCTGGAAGAACGTGCCTCGGAGAGCGGGTTGCTCCGGCGGGCCCGCGAACTCGGGTTCGAAACGGACGACCTGAGCCATCTATTTGGCCCGCACCCGGCGGCGCAGCAGGTGGTGCAAGAAACGACTGCGCTGCTTGCCCTTCGGATTGCCCATGTGGTGGCGCTGCTGGACCCTCAGATGGTCGTTCTGGGTGGCACGGTAGTGCGAGCGGGAGGCGAAGCGTTGGTGCAGGCCATCGCCAACCAGGTGGAGACCTCCATTGCTCCCCCTCTCAACCGACCGGTCCAGGTCGTGCCGGCGGCTTTGAGCACCGACAGTATCGCCATCGGGGCCCTGGCGCTGGCCCTGGAAAGTCTGTGTGACTGAGTATTTGCATGGAGCCTGTCAGAATGCTATAATGCCTCCGGGTGAGGGGTTGCGAAGAGAGCAGGCTACCATTATCAGACTATCCGGCTATCAGGGACAAGACCATCGGGGTATCCCAGAGGACAGGACATTGGTGTTATGATGGATGCAAAGGCGATTATTTACGGAGAAACCGGGATTGATAAGCTGATGCAATGGCTGAGATCGACCGGTGAACCCCAGGATGTGGAGGTGGTGGTCAAGCGCTACCTGGAGATCTTGCGGGAGATGGTGCAGGAGGAGCAGCGATGAGCTATCCCGTGTTCAGCGGCACGCCTGAGCAACAGGCGCTGGCCGATGAGGTGTTTCGGATTATGCGGGCACAGGGACGGTTCTTTGCCCCAGAATCCCCCATCAAGCAAACACTCAACAACCTGAGCGATTTTCTCTCCCAGAAGTACCAGCGTGACCGCCACGCGGTTGAAACGGAGATTGAAGCTGCGCTGCAAGAAAATGCTCAGGTCTTTGGGCGAGAAGAAGTCGAGAACGAGATCATCTACGTCACCTCTCGCGTGGGCAGCAGCTATCCATCTCCCAGGGACGTGCGGCACACCTTCAAGCACCGAATCTATGAGCCAGAGCATCCCCTCCCCATTGATGACTTGAGCGTGGTGGTTTCGACCTCGCGCCCGGTTCTGACCTCGGTCGAGCCGGTGCTTATCTCCGACTACTGGCAGGAACAGGCAGAGCATGCCACTCCTCCGGCGGTCGCTCTCCCGGTGGAGCGCGAGGAAGAAGAGGTTCCGGCTCTTCCCGCCGAACCGACCGCCCAGGAGCCGCATATCGAGGAAAAAATCCTGAAAGAGGTGGAACCCATCATTCCGCCGGCCTCCGAACAGGTCGAAGCAGAAGGCGCGATATTGCGCACGGGTGGGGGTGGCGGCACGCTCGTGGGAGATGAGCCAGCCGAAGCACCACCTTCGGAGGCGGTGCATGCACCACAGCGGTCCCTCGTGCTGCCAGCAGAGGAAGTCCCCATCGAAGCGGAAGATGTGCCCGCAGAAGACGATGTTTTCCCCTTCCCCGACGACGCCGAAGTGACCCTTGAGGCAGAAGAAGACCTGCACGTCGAAGAGGAGGGGGAGGTGTTCTCGCCCGGGGCCGGTGCTCTGCCACCGGACGTGGTCACAGGGATACCGACAGAAGATACGCTTCCGCCGGTGGCTCCGGAGGAGCTTGAAGCCGAAGCTGAAGTGCTGGAGGTAGAGGACGTCCCCCCGGAACCGGAAGAGGTCCTCATTGCAACCGAAACGGTGACGCGAGAAACCGGCGCGGACGTGGGGGTCATCACCCCCAGGCCAGGGCTGCCGGAGGTGGACCTCGTGCTGACCCTCCCCGATGGCACCCCCATCAACCTCGGGCAGCCCATACCTACCCTGATGGCGCAGCACGGCGATGCCCTGAAAGCCTCTCTGGTGGAGCAACTGGACAAGGACCCGCTGCGGCGCATTGTGCATTTTGGGCGCTGGTTCTACCCGGAGGCCGGGGTGGTCAGCCTGGGCAAGAACGATTTGCGGCGTATCCGCGACTATATCGTCGAAGTGGGTGAGCCGCTCCCCGACACGTCCATTATTGCCGACCTCTACTACCACAACCCGCGCAATTCCGACTACGAGGGGTTTCGCTTTTCGCTGAACTACCGGCTGAGCCGCGAGAAGGATTTCGAGTTTGTCGGGGTAGAGGGGGCCTATCTCTGGGCAACCAGAAACCTCTCCGTTGGCGGGTCAAGGCGGGTCAAGGCGGGCGAGATGGGGCAGATTACGGCATATCTGACGGAGCCAGCCTATGATGAGAGCCTGCAATACCAGAGCACCGAACTGATAGCACAGCAGGGTCGGGTCAATCGGATGCTGACCTTCTTCGAGTGGCAGTATGGTATCTTGCCGCTTGACGCCAGCCTGATGACGCTGCTCCCTGGTATCCTCCTCCCCGACCAGCGCAGCGCCGTACTGCGCATCGAGTCGCCGCAGCACTACACCAATTTCCTGGTCGAGGTGCGCTACCCGACGGGCAACCGCGGCGGGTGGGTGCAGGGCTTCGATGATTTCTTCCACGAGCACCTGATTGCGGGGGGGATGATTGAGCTTGCCCGCACCGAGGAGCCGAATGTCTTTGCGCTGACCTACGAGGAAATCACCCCCGAGACCAGCCGCGTCCTGACGATGGACGAAAAGAAGAATAAACACACCTTCGCCGACGTGACCTACTACTGCACGGTAGACGAAGATCAGCTTCTCGTCCAGTCGCGCTTTGGCAGAGCCAAAAACCTCAAATCGCTCCCCATGAGCGAGCGGCGCAAGGCCGACGTGGTGTTGGAACATGTCTTCAAGGTGATGGGGGAGCAGCTTGGAAGCCGCGACGAACCCGTGTACGCGCTAGACCTGGAAGAGCTGTACCCTGCCTACACCGTGCTCCGTCCCGTTTCGCGCCCCTACCTGCGGTCGCTCATGGAAGACCACGACGATTTTTCGGTGGACGAAACGGCTCCCGACACCTACTACTACAAGCCCGAGCCGGAGCCGGTGGAAGAAGCGGAAGAGGAAGAAGAAATCGAAGACGACCTGGCCGCCCGGTGGGGCTACACGTACGACGATATGTAGGCGATATGGAGACGGCTACCGGGACGACCCGGCGACAGGTGCAAGCAACAGGCAGCTAGCTAGCTATCGCTATGGAACTGGTAAACCTGCTCAAAGAACTGGGGAACACCTCGCAGCAAATCTCCTCGCAGACCCTTGCCCTCTTCTCGGGGTTGGACGCTGCGAGCGTTGCGTCCCTGCGGGAGGAGTGGCAGCGCATCCCCACCACGCGGCGGCGCGAGATAGTCCAGGCGCTCCATACCATGGCCGAAGACCTGGTGGATATGGACTTCACCGAACTGTTCCTCTTGTGCCTGGACGATGCCGATGCGACCGTCCGGATGCTTGCCATTGACGGCCTGTGGGAGGATGAGCGGATTTCGACCCTCCACCGCCTGCTCCAGATGCTTGACGACCCCTCGGGCGAGGTGCGAGCCACTGTCGTTGCCAACCTGAGTTGCTTTGCTTACCGGGCCGAGATAGGCGACCTTGCGCCCGATGCGACCAACGTCGTTCACCAATCCCTGCTCCATATCTGCCTTGACGAAGCGCAACCGCTGGAGGTGCGCCGCCGCGCCGTGGAGAGTCTGGGCTATTTCTACGACTCGCCAGCGGTGCAGGAGCAAATCAGCCGCGCCTATGCCCACCCGGAACTATCGATGCGGGAAAGTGCGCTGGTAGCGATGGGCCGCTCTATACACCCGATGTGGTTTCCGACCATCGAACGCGAATTGCACAGCCCCTCCCCCGCGATGCGCTACGAAGCGGCGCGGGCCGTTGGCGAACTGAGCGAAGAGGGCCGCGACATGCTCCCTTCCCTGCTGCCTCTGGTCGAAGATGAAGACTTCGAAGTCTTTCAGGCCGCGGTCTGGGCATTGGGGCAGGTGGGCGGGGAGCATGCCCATCGGGTGCTCCACCGCCTGACCACCAGCAAAACCCCCTCCCGCGCCCAGGCCGCCAGCGAAGCCCTGGAGGAACTGATGACCCTGGAAGGCGACTGAGACCGACAAAAGGAGGGGCCGGGCTTCCTTGCTCTCCTGCTTCGCCCCCTCCTCACCTTATCCCTTCCCTTCCCGCCCCTCACGTTTTGCGTTCCCGTCCATAGGCTTCGATTTCGCGCAGAAACCGCGACGGCTGCGCCGTTTTGCCGCGGTTGCGCCCGGCGGCCCACGAGAGGTAGAGGTGCTCCCCGGCGCGGGTCATCGCAACATAGCAGAGCCGCCGTTCTTCTTCCATCCCCTCGCGCGTGGTCAGGCTGCGCTCATGGGGCAGGGTGCCCTCTTCCATCCCCACCACAAAGACGACCGGCCATTCCAGCCCTTTGGCGCTGTGGATGGTCATCAATTCCACACATGCGCGTTCCTCGTCATCGCGGTCAAGGTTGGTCATCAGGGCAATCTCCTGCAAGAACCCACTCAGCGTCGTATGCTCCTGGGCCGCCTCGACCAGTTCTTGCAGGTGGGATTGCGCATCGAGAAACTCTTCCGGGGGCAGCTTCTCCGCCAGCGCCGCGAGGTAGCCGCTCTGTTCAAGCACGTCGTTCAGGAGGTGCGCCGGGGGGTAGCCCCGCGCCACCAACCGCTGCCAGCGGCCCACCAGGTCCGCCAGCGATTGGGCACCCCGCGCCGCACGGGAAGACACCTGCGCTCTGGCCTGGGGGTGGCCCAGGGCTTCCAGCAGCGACAGCCCGTGGTGGGACGCGAAGGTGGCAAACGTGGCCAGGGCCTGCCCCCCCAACCCGCGGGCCGGGCGGGTGGTCGCGCGGGTCAGGCTCAGGTTGTCGGCGGGGTTGGCAATGGCCCGCAGGTAGGCCAGCAGGTCGCGCACCACGGCGCGGTCGTAGAACCCGGTGCTGCCACGCACGCGGTAGGGCAGGCGGGCGTGGCGCAGGGCTGTTTCGATGGGGCGGCTCATGTGGCGGGGGGGGGGGGGG
>DAOTUF010000398.1:0-8261 GCA_034437495.1 Chloroflexaceae bacterium
CGTGAGGCAGAGAAGCAATGGTAGAATAGGGTCCATGGTTTTTGTGGTCCTTTCGTTGTTGGGTTTTGATTACCAACGATACCACAAAAACCATGCTCGTTTCCCGGCCAGTTTTGGCGAAGGTATTGTAAAATGGGGTTGCCATTCTGAGGAGCCGGTCAGGGTCTTGAGCACGATATCGGTGGTGCCGCTGCCAGCGCGGGCCAGCACGCGGATAGGTCTGGACTCGACCCCGCCGACCTGGGACCAGTCGGTAATGTTGCCGGTCAGGATGCTGGACAGTTCGCGGACCTGGATAGCTCGCTGCAACTCGTTGTTGACATCGGTGACGAGGGTGATGATATCATAGCCTATCTCGCCCGCACAGGTGAAGCCGATGCCACTGGCGGTCAGGCTTTGTACGACCTCGGGAGGAACTGGCTCCGAGGCGGCCAGGAGGTGGACGCTTCCCTGTTCGGCCTCCTTGAACCCTTCGAGCGAGCCGACAGGCTCTATCTCCAGGTTGATGTTGCGCTCAATCGTGCCGAGGACGGGCACGGAGTCCTCCCAGGCAGACATCTGCAAAAACGCTTCTTCCCACTCCGAGGCGACGGGCACGCCATCGCCCAGGATGGTGCTGCTGCCTACGACCCGGACGTGAGGGGCGGGGGTGGTCCAGCGGTAGAAAGCTCGGAATGGTTCGAGCGCTTCCCCCAGGTCGGCAACGGCTCCGATGAGCGAACCGAGCAGGGTTCCAACAAAGATCAGGATGGCGAGATTGCGGCTTCCGCCTGACGACGATGGGGACGGCCCCCCCGAGGGGCCGGGTGGTCCCGGGGTGGGGGGGGGGAGCGGATGGTGATGACGATGACGCCGGGGCGACCATACTGCTACCTCCGTCTGGTTGGTGCAAAAATGCAAGCTCAAGATTACCAGGAAGGCAGTGTATCACAGGTGTGTTAAGGATGTGTTAAGGCAGCACATCTCACCGCGGTTTCGTTCAAGCGGATTCGCCTTTTCCCCCAGAACCGTTTACAATATTCATTGAGAAACCCGAGGAAAAGATGAGAGAGAATAGCGAACAGCGAGAGGCTGCCTATCATGAGCGACAGCTATGCAAAGCAACTTGCAGCGACGCTCAGACTGAAAACCGATGAACTCATCTGGCTCTTTATTGAAGCAGAGGGACGGCTTGCGCTCAGCCGCGAATGGACGGAAGAAGCGCACCAGGCCGGCGATGCGGCGTGGGACACCCGCTATCAACAGGACATCGCCGTGCTAGAATCCGCCATCCAACATGTCAGAGATCAGTTTGAGACCGTCCTGGACCTGCACCACCAGCACCGACCGTCTGACCCTACGGTGGCAACGACCATGCGGCAACTCGTTGAAACGCTCCACCGTCACCAGGAGTAACGGCTGTTTCCTGCCAGCTTACGACGAACGACGAGCGAGGATAACCTATGTCTATACAACACCCGAGTACCATTCTGATCGTAGACGACGACCCCATCAGCCAGAAGACACTCAGGGCGTTGCTGTCAACCCATGGGAACTATGAACTGACACTCGCCTCCAGTGGGCCGGAAGCTCTTGAACTGGCGACCCAACTGATGCCCGACCTGATTTTGCTCGACGTGATGATGCCCGGCCTCGACGGATTCGAAGTCTGCCGGCGGTTGCGAGATGACCCCCTCCTCTCCGAAGTGCCCATTATTATGATTACGGGCCTGGACGACCGGGAGTCCCGTTTGCAGGGCATCGAAGCAGGAGCCGACGACTTTATTATCAAGCCCTTCGACCCCCACGAACTCCAGGCTCGCATCAAGACGACCACGCGCCTCAACCGCTACCGCCACCTGATGGAGGAGCGGGCCCGCTTTGAGCGGGTCATCGAACTGTCGCCCGATGGCCTGATGATCGTGGCGGACACGGGGATGATCTTGCTGGCCAACCCCGCCATGGTGCGGCTATTGGGAGGGCAGCACGAGGTGATGGACCTGGTGGGAAAGCCCTTCACGGCCTTCATTGCCAGAGGGTACGAAGCAAGCCACGAAACCTGCCTGCATCACTTGATGAAAGACCCCTCCAACATGGTGCGGTTCGAAACGATGATGCTGGGCCTGGACCGTCGTTGTTTTCCCGTCGAGGTGACGGGGGGGTACATCGTGTGGAATGGCACGCCGGCCATCCAGATCAATGTCCGCGATATAACCGAACGAAAACGGGCCGAAGAAGAAATCGAGCGCTCCCGCAACGACCTGGCCATGGCCTATGATGCCACGCTGGTCGGGTGGGTCAAAGCGATTGACCTCCGCGACCGCGAGACCGAAGGCCATTCGCAGCGCGTGACGGAGATGACCATTCGCCTGGCGCGGGCCCTCGGCATCCAGGGGGAACCGCTTGAGCATATCCGCCGGGGCGCACTGCTCCACGATATTGGCAAGATGGGCATTCCCGACAGCATCCTCTTCAAGCCCGGCCCCCTCACCCCCGAGGAGTGGAACCAGATGCGCATGCACCCGGTGTATGCCTACGAGTGGCTTTCGCCCATTGCCTACCTCCGCCCGTCGCTCGACATCCCCTACAGCCACCACGAGCGGTGGGACGGGAGCGGCTACCCCCGCGGCCTCCAGGGGGAGGAAATCCCCCTGGCCGCACGTATCTTCGCGGTCGTCGATGTCTGGGATGCCCTGCGCTCCGACCGACCCTACCGCTCTGCCTGGTCAGAAGACCGGGTGCGCCAGCACTTGCGCGAACTGGCCGGGGTCCACTTCGACCCGGAGATTGTCGAGGTCTTTCTGACCCTCCCGACCCCGCAGGAACCTCCGTCCTGGTAGAGAAGCGGAGGGAGGTGGGGGCCGGTGGTCGGGGACGATGCCATGGAAACGAAACGTACTGAACAGCTTGTTAATCACCCGCGATAGCGCGATTACCGGCGCAAATCGGTGATGCTGTTCTGTGCCTGAAAGAGTTCGCGGCGCGTTTCCTCCACCGGGTTCCAGAACCAGAGTTCGGCAGGACTGGCGCGGGCCGCAAGGTTGGGGCCGCGCGGGCCAGGTTGGGCGCGGGAAGCCACCACATAGACCAGACCGTTGGAGTCCGTCACCACTGCGTCCCCCACGGTGCCCATCGTCGTCCCCACCGCAATCAACTGGTCTCTTCCCCGGCTGCTGCGGTGATAGACCTCGTAGTTCTGGACAAGCGTGCTCTCACACCCCGTGGTCACATAGAACAACGACCCATCCTCGCCCCAGGCCAGCGGGCGGGTCCAGTAGCCCTGGTCGATGACATCCTGTTCGACCCCGTTGGCGTCCAGCAAGAGCAAATCGGCTCCTGGTTCGTCGGCCCGGCGGGCCTCCACCGCAATCGCATGCCCCCCCGGTGAAACCAGCGGTTGCAGGAAGGCATCATAGCGGTAGCGCCCCTGCGTCACCCGAATGTCGGACCCGATGTCCCGTTCAACCCCGTTGGCAAGGTCGAGCAGAAAGACCGTGCTGCGCCCATCGGGAGAACTGGCCGCATAGACCAGGGTCGCCTCGTTCACCCACTGCGGGCCGAAGCGGTTCCAGCCGCCTCCCCGCGCCACGACCTGCCCGGTGGTCGTCAGAGCAGAGGTCCCGGGAATGAGCAGGGAACTGGTCACGGGCACAATCTTGATGCTGCGGCTTTCGGGGGCAATCCCGGTTTCATCGAGGCTAAACGCAAGTTTGGATGCATCGGGGCTGAACACCGGGTCCGCGCAGTTCACGCCCGTCTCGGCTATCCGCCGCGCATTGGTTCCGTCGTGCTTCATGACCCAGAGCGAGCCGGGCACGGCGAAGCTGGTTTCGGCCAGGCTGATGCCCGGCTCCTGCGAGCGACAGAACGCCACAATCTGACCATCGTGGCTGAGCGCCAGGTCGGTTTCATCCTCGGGCGAGTGGGTCAGACTGATGGTTCCCGTGGCGTCTATCCGCCAGATATCCCCGTCGAGCAAGAAGAAGAGCGGTTCTTCCAGGGTTGCGGCAGCATTCCGCTCTGGCATCGTCAGCGGGTCGGACATCTCCGCCCCCGACACCGACCGCGCCACTTCAACCCGAAGCTGCTTCTGGTCGTGCGAGAGCGCCACGCGGTAGATGACCGGTTCTTCGAGCGCGACCATGAGGGTGGCTCCAGCGGCGGTGTCCGAGACGCGCAACCCGACACTGCGGAGCACGTTGGTATGGGTAAAGACCCGCGACTGATGCAACAGCGGCGAACCAAACCGATTATCCTGGAGCCAGTTGGGAAGCGAAACTAGCAGCACGTAGTCCGCGGGGGCAAATGGCTCCCCCGTGAGATGGAGAAAGTCCCGCTCACTGAGCAGGGTCGTGCGGGCGCTGACCGGCACCGAATCTTCGGCCAGGTCAAACCCGACGGTCAACCGTTCGAAGGCCGGGAAGACCTCCACCTCGATGGTCTCAGACATCGCTGACGAAAACCGGCCACTCTCCAGGTCGCCTGCCCGCTGGTTGCAAAAGCTAAACCCTTGCAGCGCCGGGTTGGAAGTCGGAGTAGGTGGCAGAGGCGTGGAAGTCGGGAGTGGAGAGGGCGAAGGGGTCAGCGTAGGCGAAGGGGTCAGCGTGGGCGAAGGGGTCAGCGTCGGGGTAGGCGTGGGGGTAAAGGTCGGGGTGACGGTCGGGGTGAGGGCCATGAGCGTCTGGTAGTTCATAATGGCTTCCTCTCGCTGCACCTCGGCACAACCCGTAGCCAGCAAGAGCAGCAGTCCGATGCCCCACAGAACCGAACGCAGTGGTGAGCAACGGAAGGCCAGGAGCATCGTCACGTTCCGAGGGGGGGTGAACTGGTTTCCACGGTGGTTCTCTGCTGAGCAGGGAGGGCAGGAGGAGCACCGCGGGCGTACAGGGTTGCAGCTATCACTCAATGGTATCACACCTTATCCAGCCTTGACGCACGGCATACAAGACAGCCTGGGTCCGATCGTTCACGGCCAGTTTGCGCAAAATCGAAGAAATGTGGTTCTTGACCGTCTGACTACTGATGTCAAGCGATGACGCGATTTCTTTATTGGTCTGCTCATTGGCGACCAGTTCGAGCACCTGGAGTTCGCGCAGCGAAAGGGGCGAATAGACATGCTGCGCTTCGTGGTCCACCGCCATATGGCGGAACGTTTCGAGCACCTGAGAAGCAACTTCCTTCCTGGAGAGCACCAGTTCGTTGATGGGGTAGTTCCCCTCGCGCACGTCGCGGATAGTTGCGAGGAGCACATCCCAGGAGACATTGCCCTGGACGTAGGCCGCCACCCCTGCCCGAATAGCCTTCACCACGGAGGGACCATCCATCGAGGACCCAAGCAGAATAATGCTGATATGGGGGTGGTTACGCTTGAGCACGCGGGCAATTTCTAGCCCGCTCACCCCCGGCAAATCCACATACATCACGACCAGGTCGGGGTCTACCTCCGCCACGAGCTTGATGGCCTGCTGACCATGCGAAGCTTCCCCTACGATACGAAACCCCGGAAGGGGTTCCAGGTTGCGGCGCAGTCCCTCACGAAACAGGGCATGATCGTGGACTAACACAATGGTGGTAACTCTCACGAAATGCGTCTCTTTCCTCTGGTCCCTTCTGCCCCTCCGGAGCTTCGCCCCCTCGCCCCCTCAGCCGGTCTGCTGCTCCCGCTCCGGAGGACGGGGGGGTGGCCGGTCGCTCAGGCTCAGACGCTTGCCTGCTCAAGGACCTGGCTGGATGGGGGGGGAGCCACACTCTGCAATACCCGATCAATCGTTGACCGAAGCTGGGCCGCACTCATCGCACCGGGGATTGCCCCGAGCGCCTGCCCCTGGTAGAAGACAAAGAGCGTCGGGATACTCTGGATACGAAGGGCCTGGGCCAGAGCTTGCTCAGCATCGGTGTTCACCTTGCAGAACTTGACCCGGCCTGCGTATTCCTGCGCGACCTGGGCGAAGGTCGGGGCAAACGCTTTGCACGGCCCGCACCACGGGGCCCAGAAATCCACCACTACGGGTATGCTGGCCTGAATGACTTCCTGTTCAAAGGTCGCTGCTGTTAATTCAAGAACCGTCGTCTGCTCCTGCTTTTGTTTTTCAGCTTCTTCTTTCAGGCGGGTGCGCTCGGCTCCAATCTCTTCGGCGGTCATCGTTCCAAGCAGTTCTGCTTCTATCAGGCGCAACTCTTCCATCGTGGGAGCAAAGCGGAGCGCCCGTGGGTCGCAAAAATTGGTACAGATACCGCGGCAGTCGCCGCACTTTTCGGGGTCGAGCGTGGCCGGGTTGGTGGGCGACTCGAACGAAAAGTGCAGCACGTCATAGGGGCACATCCTGGATGGGAAACAGGGTGTGGCGCACGGGCAGCGGTTCGGATCAACAACAACAGGCATTATGATGACCTCCAGATATGTTTCTTGTTTTTTCTCTCGTGGTTATATGGTTAATAGTTAATGGTCAATGGTCAATGGTCAATGGTGACAGTTCTCAATGATAGCCCGATTATTATACCCTATCCTCACGGGCAAAACAAGACGGACAAAACAAGACGGGCAAAACAAGACGGACAAAACAAGACCAACCCAGAATGAGCACAACCAGCCAGGCAAAACCAGGCAAAACCAGGGAAGAGACGTGATGGCTGTCAGCGAACGAATTAGCGCATTCTGATGGGCATAATCAGATGAATGTAGTCATCGTGCCCCACCGGTTTGAAGACGCCGGGCTTGTCAGGGGTCTGGATTTCCAGCGCAACTTGCGAGGTGCCCACCACCGCCAGCGCCTCCGCCATATATTTCACGTTCATCGCTATCTGCCCCCCCTCGCCCTGCACCGTCCCATCCAGTTCCCCCGTGTTGTCGCCCACCTCGGCGGCATTCGCGCTGATGACCATCCGGCCCGGTCCGACTTCGTCGCCCGTCTCCATCGTGAGCTTGACGAAGTTCTGGTCAGCCGTGGCAAAAAACGACGCCAGTTTGACTGCTTTGAGGAGGGATTGGGTGTCCACGAGCGTGCGCGTGGTATGCTCCGCCGGGATGATGCGCTCGAAGTCCGGAAATTTCTCTCCAATCAGGCGGGAGGCCACTTCGGTCGTCTCCGTGCAAAACAGCGCATGCCCCTCCCCCGGCGTGACCGCAATGAGCACGTGTTCGTCGGAGTCGCCCGTGATACGGGCCAGTTCGCTGAGCGCCCGCGCCGATACGAGAAGCTCCTGCACCGCCGGTGCATCTTCTGGGAGCGTTGCGTCGGGGACGCTGATGGTGCGCACGGCGAGGCGGTAGCTGTCGGTTGCCGAAAGCTTGACCGTACACCCGCCCGTCTGGTTGTTCTGGATGACGCGGATGAGCACCCCCTTCAGCGCCATGCGGCTATCGTCGTTCGAGGCGGCAAACGCCACCTGTTCGATGCTCTGGCGGAGCAAATCTGCCGGTAGACGAAGCGCTGCATCGCGGTTTTCGACCGTCGGGATGAGCGGAAACTCATCAGCCTCGCGCCCCTTGACATTGCTGGTAAAGCGGGCACACTCTACCTTGACCGACTGGGTGCGGGCATCGAGCGTCAGGCGGACCTCATCGGGGGGCAGGTTGCTCACGATATCGTTGAACAGCCGGGCGGGGAGGGCTATCGCCCCCTCTTCCTCAATGGTCGCATCAATCCAGCAGGTGATGCCGATTTCCAGGTCGTTTGCTGCCAGTTTGAGCCGCCCGCCGTTGGTTTCGAACAGCACATTCGACAGAATCGGCAGCGAGCTTCGGGTGCCGACGGCCCGGCTCACCGTCGTCAGCCCTTTGCGCAAGTTTTCCTGGAGACAGGTAAGTTTCATGGGGTTTGTCCCTCTCTCTGACTGCTAGCATAGATAGGAGATAGATAGGTTCCTGGTCGGTCTGAATTATAGCACAGGATGGGTGAGAAAACACGGGGAGAGGGCTATCCATAGCTCCCCTCCCCCCGGTATCAGGTATCACAGTATCATAGCACGTTCATATCACGCTATGGGAACCTGCGCTTGCTGCCCTGAACTAAAAGAAGAGCAGGTAGATAATCCCCACAATGATAACCAGTATCAGGAACAGAAAGCCCAACAGCTTGAGTTGCTCGGCCTGGCGGCGGGCCCCCAGTTGCTCCCGAGCTTCCGGGTCATAGGGCACATCGGGCTGATTCTCGAAGAGCACATGGCCCAGGTTGCCCGGCGTCCGAACCAGCGTCACCCCGACAGTGCGGATAAGGTCTCCGGCTGTGACCAGGGGTGGGGCCCAGTATGCCTGGTCGGACGGCAGCTCTTTGCCCGTCAGC
>DAOTUF010000399.1:0-2055 GCA_034437495.1 Chloroflexaceae bacterium
GGGGGAGAGTGTGGCTCCTCACCGGTAGCTCCCATCGCCTCCGCTTCTGCCACGGTGGCCAGAAAGGTAACGTGGAAGGTGGAGCCTTTGCCTGGCTCGCTCTCCAGCCATATCCGCCCGCCCATCATCTCCGCCAGATGCTTGCTAATAGCCAGCCCTAGCCCCGTGCCGCCATACTTGCGTGTCATCGAGGCATCAACCTGGCTGAACGCCTTGAACAGGCGGTCCATCTGGTTCGGCGCAATGCCAATGCCCGTATCACGCACGCTCATATGAATTTCATACGGTCTCCCGTCCTCTGACCCGTTCCCCGTCTCCCGTCCCCTGACCGAGACCACGACCTCCCCGCGCCCGGTGAACTTGATGGCATTGCTGAGCAGGTTGACGAGGATTTGCCGCACCCGCGTCATATCGCCCACCAGGTTGAGCGGCGTGCCTTCGGCAATGGTGTAGGTCAGGCCGATGTGTTTTTCGTCGGCGCTGGCCGCGACCAGGTCGAGCACCGCTTCGATGCTCTCTTGCAGGTTGAAAGGGTGGCTTTCCAGGGGCATCTTCCCCTCCTCTATCTTGGAAAAGTCGAGGATATTGTTAATGAGCGTGAGGAGGGTTGCACTGCTCGTCAGGATAGTTTCGACAAAGTCGTGCTGGTCCGGGGTGAGCGAGGTATCCAGCAGCAGGTTGGTCATCCCGATGACCGCGTTGAGCGGGGTGCGTATCTCGTGGCTCATATTGGCTAGAAACTCGCTCTTGGCGTGGTTGGCAGTCTCGGCGGCTTCCTTGGCCCGCTGCAACTCCTGCTCAATCTGCTTGCGCTCGGCAATCTGGTGGTGCAGGTCTTCGTTGGCTGCTGCAAGCTGCGCCGTGCGCTCGGCCACCCGCTGCTCAAGCTCCGCGCTCAGGGTACGGTAGCGCTCTTCGCTCTCGCGCAGCGCATCTTCGGCCATGCGGCGCTCGGTAATATCGGTGATCAGGCCATCGTAGGCGGCAAGCTTCTTCTCCTCGTCATAGAGCAGCACCGGCGTGTTGCGCACCCACCGGATAGACCCGTCCTTGTGGATAATCCGGTGCTCGATGGCCTGAGCCTCTTCCTCGGCCAGAATACTGGAAACCTGCTCCAACACCCGGGCGCGGTCGTCTGGGTAAATCATCCGATACCAGAGCAGCGGGTCCGCTTCGTATTCTTCGGAGGTGTAGCCCGTCACCGCAACGCAGGCCGGGCCGTGCGAGGTGGACGACGGGTGTCCATTCACAATTTCCACCGAGTAGATGTAGTCGGTGACGGAGGCGAGCAACCGTTCATACCACTCCTGACTCTGGCGGAGCGCCTGGCGGGCCTGCTCATATTCCCGGTCCCTCCCCGGGTTGTGGTCCGGGGGGGGGAACGATAGTTGGTTGGCGTGTTCGATCATCCCCTGTTCGTCACCTGTCTCTCTGTGCATCGCTGATACCAGAACCACATCATCAGGAACATAGTTCGAAAAACTCGGTGCCCTCTTCGTCGGGCGCGGCTTCCACCAGGCCACGCTTCTGAAGGTGCTGAAACTCGCACCGTACATCATCTTCCGACAGTCCCGTCACCTGGGAGAGCTTCTCAATGGTCGCCAACCCCACCTGCCGCAAGGCGTCGCACACGTAGCGGGAACGGAGGGGGAGGTGGAAATAGCGGCTGTCGTCGCTCATTGAAGGAATGCCGGTCAATATCCCGCTCATCCGGTCGAAGGTTCCGCCAATGCGAATGCCGTTTTCGGTAATCTCAAAGCGGCGAATATCGCGGCTGTGGCGGGAACCGCGCACCTTCATAATACTGATGGCGTGTTCCATCCGCCCCCCGACTTCCACATACCGCAGCAGGATGACGTTGTCGGCAATGAACGATACGCCATATTCGCTCAACTGGAAGTCCCCGAAGAGTTCGGGGATTTCGTTCGTGACACTCCGCACGCGCTAAAGCGCGGCGGCTTCTTGCGTGCGCTCCCCACGGAAGTCCGCACAACAAGCCACTTGCCCCGTGCCCAGGGGACTACGCATGCTCCGCTTATCGCCGAAGCGACAGCC
>DAOTUF010000400.1:0-3116 GCA_034437495.1 Chloroflexaceae bacterium
GCCGGAAGAAAAAAGACCACCTGTCCGATACCTCCATCTTTGCCATTCATTTCCCTATCCCTCTTGTCCCTTTGCTCTCAACCAGCACGTCGCTGACCGGGCGGCGCGGGGTGGGCCGCACCTCACGCCCATACCCCATACGCAGCAGGAGTTGTGCATGGCCGGGGTGGTGAAGCACCGCCTGAAGGCGCGGTCGTACCTCGGCAACCTCAATGGGTTGGTTCAGGAACGATGCCTGAATATCGTTGGCCCGAGCACCCAGGAGCACCCTGGCCAGCGCCTGTCCTGCGGCCAGCCATGCCGCGGGGGTCTGCTCGTCGGTGCCAACCACCACCAGCGCCGGAGCACTGGTCGCAAGCTGGCGGTCGCGGTTGGCGATGCTCTGTCCCCAATCGAAGGCGCGAATCGCAAGCGGGAACAGGGTGGAGACCAGGTGGCCAATCCCGTGGGCATAGCCTGGCATCCCATCCCTGCTGCGACTGTGGTTGGGATGCATCCAGGCGGCCAGTTCGCGGCGAAACCGGGGGTCTGCGCCCTGGATACGGTTGCCCTCCGCCACCAGGTCCGCCACCGCGCTGCGGGTCTCCTCCCCCTCGATGGGGTAGAGCCATGTACCCTCACTGGCGGCGGCCTGCTGCAAGGCCGTGAACACCGCCTCGGGGATAGCGCGGTCTTCAAAAGGCTTGCGGTGGGTACGGCGCTCTCCTATGGCGGCAAAGAGTGCCCGTTCTTCATCGGTGGCGGTGTGCGAACCCCTCGTATCCGGCTGCACCCGCGCCAGCAGGTCAGGGTTGCCGGGGTCGGGGAAGGGGGTAACGTGGTCGGCAAACCCGAAAGAGCGCAGGGCAAGGCGGAGATGCAACAGCGCCGCCCCGCAACTCATCATCAATTCGCGGTCGTCCGGGTCAACGACGGGGAGCGCACGGGAACGGTCGGCATAAAGGTCAACCGCGCCCGGGCCATCGTGGTCGGGAGCAAGCTGGAACAACCACGGCTGCGAGTTGTGCCCGGAGGGAGCCAGCACCGCATAGTTGAGAAGAAAGCGCAACTGCTCCGTCCGGTCCCCTGCTGATGGAAAATCGGTTTCCGAAACCCTCCAGGGATGCGTTGGAGATACGACCATCTTTCCTGTTTCCTTTCCTTATCCTCGTCTTCGTCTTCGTCTTCACTCTCGGCGTATTCGTACAAAGCCCCTACCACACCTCCTCCTCGCGCAGGAACCAGCGCCCCCACAGGCTGAACAACGTACCCATAACGCCCAGGGCGACCAGCACCGTCCCCACAAGCTGCTGCTGACTATCCAGCGAACGCCGAAATGAGAGCGCCTGGTTCAGGCGGACCCGGTCTCCCAGAGCGGCAAACTCGGCAGCGGCAGCGTCGGAGGCCGTGCGAGCTTCGGGGAGGTTGAGGCTCTGCGCCATTGTCGCGGCTTGCTCCAGCCGTTCTTGAGCCTGGAGACCCCGCTCGGCTCGCTCGGCATAGGCCGTCAGAACCGCGTCCTGTCGGATATCCCCCAGAGCGCGATAGGCAGCGCGGGCCTGGGCAACAAGCTGGCTGGCCTGCGCGTATTCCGCCTGTTGCAAGGCAGCCCGCGCCTCAGCCGCCAGGGTTTCGGCTTGCTGCCCGGCTTTGCTGCGGTCAAGCATCTGCTGCGCCTCGGCAAGGACCTCCTCCGATTGTTCGGGGGAGGGGGAGGGCCGGTCTTCCGACTGCATCCAGGCGATGGCCTGTTCGAGTTCGGCCTGGGCTTCGGCATAGCGCCCCAGGTCGAGCAACTGACGAGCCTGTGAGAGGTCATAGCTGATGAGCGCGTTGTGCCGATAATCCCCCTCAAGATACGTGGGGAGCCAGTTGCGCCATTCTGCCTCCAGGTCAGCGGGAGACTTGCCATAGGCCTGCTCCAGGGCCGAGCGGTAGCCGCTGCTCTGAGCACTGAGCGACAGGAAGTTCCGAAATGTCGCAAAATCATCGTGCTGGATGAGAAACGCCACCACGGAGAGCGTCTGCGGGTAGCTGATGTCGGCCTTCCCATAGACCCTGGTGCGGTCATCAAAATCGCTCCAGGCCAGCAGTCCGCCCTCTTCGCGGGTGCGCTTCAGCGTCTCGACCTTGCGGTCCAGCACCGGGGTATATTCCTCTATGTACTGGGCAATGCCCTCCTGAAACCCCGTGTTCAGCCGGTTGCCGCTCAGGTCAGCCGCCACGATGTGCGTGAGTTCGTGGCGCACATTGTTCTGGATTTCGGTGGGGGTTTGGCGCTCGGTCACAGGCAGGATAACGGCAACCTCGCGGCGGCGAAAGTCGGCGTGGGCTACGATGCCGGGCAGGTCGGGGGCCAGCGGGTTGACCGCGGCGTAGCTCTCCTCGGAGGGGTAGAGGCGCAGCGTAATCGGGGTGCTGGTCTGGTGCGCAAAAATCGTCGCGATCTCATCGTAGATCGTATCGACAAAGCTGGCATACTGCTCGGAGATGGCCTCGTTCCCCGGCGTGTAGAGGATATGGAAGTAGGTCGTTTGCTGTTCGCGCCACTCTTCGCTCCGGACCGGAGGGATGTCGCTGCCCCCCGGGTCCTGAGCCGCGACGGGGGCGGGGGGCCGGAAGGGCAGCAAAAAGAGGAGGAGCAGGACAGAGAGACAGATATTCCGTATCAGGGAACGACAAAAACGGGGAGACCCCTGGGATTGCCGCATGCGCTGTTTCCTTTCTTGCTTCGGGTTGGTTGGTTAGTCCCTCAGTATTGTACCACCGGTGCGACCGTGCGACTTGCCGCGTCCCCGCGCACCTACGCGGGACCTCTCTTCTGGTAGATGGCTCCGGTGGGGGTCAGCGTGCTCTGAAAGAGCAGCGGCGGTCCGCTCTCCCAGGAGCATCGTTGGGGAGGGTCGAGGGCGGCGATAGCCGTTCCGAGGGCAGTTCGTTGGGAGGGGGTTGCGTCGCGGCGGACCCGGCCCAGGGTCAGGTGAGCGCGAAAGGGGCGCTCTTCCGCCACAAAGCCGAAGGGGTGCAGCGTAGCGGCCACCGCCTGCTGGAGGGCATGGAGTTCGGCCATTCCCCCTCCCACCCCCACCCAGAGGGTCTGGGGACGCTTCAGGTTGGGGAAGGCTCCGGCGCGGTCC
>DAOTUF010000401.1:0-4501 GCA_034437495.1 Chloroflexaceae bacterium
GGCCTGACCGTCTATCCCCACCAGGGTCGGGACCTCCCCGACGAGCGTCTCGGGTTCGGGAAGGGTCCCTTCGCCATAGAGTGCGTTGAAGCGGCGGGACAGTTCGCGGGTAACTTCCAGGTGCGATGCCTGGTCTTTGCCCACCGGCACCATATCGGCCCGGACGCTCAGGATATCAGCAGCCTGCAAGACCGGGTAGTTGAGCAAGCCCATCGAGGGTTGTTCAATCTCCAGGTCGCGCATGACGTCCTTGAGCGTGGGCACCCGCTGCAAACGCGGCACCGTGACCAGGTTGGAAAAGATCAGGGCGATTTCGGGAATCTGCGGCACCAGCGATTGGAGCACGTAGGTGCTGCGTTCCGGGTCAATCCCGACGCTCAGGTTGTCAATGACCACTTCGCGGATGTTCTGGTTCGTTTCTGCCAGGATATCCCGCTCAAAGCGCGTCGTGAGCATATGCAGGTCGGCCACCAGGAAGAAGCAGTCGTAGCTATCCTGGAGCCGCACCCGGTTGGCCAGCGTTCCGACATAGTGTCCGAGATGGAGTTTCCCCGTCGGGCGGTCTCCCGTCAATATCCGAAGTTTTCGTGATTGCCCCATAGAACCTCTGAACTCTCTGAATGTACCGGTGTCTTCTCGACCCGTAGAGCGTATGGCTCTGGCGTCCTGCCGTCCTGCCATCCCGAAAGGCCCGCAAGACCTCTCATCGGGTCGAACCATCTTCCCGCGGCTATTGTAGCACATCTCGCCGTCTATGCTTCTTCCGTCTCTTCTGACCCTTCTGGCTCTTCGGGTTCTTCCGCCTCTCTCGCCTCCTCTGCTTCTTCTTCTTCTTCTGCTTCTGCTTCTGCTTCTGCTCCCTCTTGCTGGTCTGCGGCTTGCTGCGCCGCTTCTTGCTCCAGCGCTTCCCGCGCCTGCTCCCACCACTCGCGCACCTTGCTGGCGCTCAACAGCACATAGTCCGGGTCGGTGCTGAACACTTCGAGCGTGATGGTATCGTCGTAGCCCGTTTTCTGAATGAGTTGGATGACGCGGGGCCAGCCAATGCGCCCGGCCCCGAGCGGCATGTGGTCGTCGCGCCGCAAGCGGTTGTCGCTGAGATGCACATGCACCATGCGCGATTTGAGCGATTTGAGCAAGCCTTCGAGCCGGTCCCCCCCCACAAAGGCGTGTCCGACATCCAGATGGAAGCCCAACCGCGCATCGGCCTTCAGGATGCGCCGGATATCGAGGACGCGGAGGTCGGCATCGGGGGGGTGTTCGACCATCACGCCCAGACCGTAGGGCGCGGCGCGTTCGGCAAGCTGCGCAAAACTTTCGCCGTTCCAGCGGAGCCTATCCTGATGGGTAAAGAGGGCGGGGGTGGAGGTGATGTGGACATTGACCCACTTCGCTCCCAGGGTCGCAAACGTTTCAAACGTGTCAACCACACTTTCGACCGCTGCCTGGCGCACCCGCGCCACCGGTGAGGCAAAGGGGAGATACCAGGCCGTGTGTCCGACCAACCCGAGTCCCGTATCATTGAGGATGGTTTGCAGTTCGGGGACGTCCAGGTGGTCCAGGTCGGCGTGGGGTCCCTCCACCGTCAGGTCAAGAAAGGCAAAACCGTTGCTGGCGGCCCAACGAGCCTCATCGCAGGGGTTGAGCCGGGGGTCGTTCATTACTCCAAGTCGCATGTTGTTCCTAACCACGTATCAAAATAATGTGACGTGGATTCCATTATACTATCATTTCGTTTTCAGAGGTGGGGCGGCATGCCTGTGCTATACTGGTGCTGCCAGTTTGATATCAGTTCAGTGGCAACATAACGTAAGGTTAAGGTAACATAACACACATGGGAAGAAAAGAGGTATGCATGCACCGTTCTATTCGTCGTACCCTGCCGCTCCTGCTCCTGGTCGCTGGTTTCGTCGCCTGCCTGGGCGCTCCGGGCGGCTTGCGGGCGGCCCCGCCCACGCAGCCAGACCAGCCAGACCAGGCGTCGGGGTGGTTTTCCAGCACACAATCCGTCGTATCCCCCCTTCAGCCCGTTCCCATCCAGGTCTCGGTGGCTGGCTTCAGCGGCCCGGCGGCCCTGCTCATCTTCGACGGAGCAGGTGAGGCGGCAGGCTCGTGGGAGTTCACCATCCCGCCGGGCGGGGCCACGACGGTTAACGTCGTCCCGCGGGGGAGATTGGGCGACCACTGGGCAGCCCTGTTTGCCAACGGGGTGCAGGTCGCCAGCGGGACGATTTATCGGCTGGATGCGCAGACGACCATTCAGACCGGCGTGGAGCCGTTTGACCAGCTCTACCCGCGGGTGCGGGGGTTTATGCACAACTGTATTCTGGACTATTCCATTGATGGACACCACGTCCACGGCTATCGCTCGCCCGACAGTCCCTTGCTCTGGCTGCGCGACCACTACTACCAGGGGCGCGGGTTTCGCTATTTCGAACCCGATGTGACCAGCCTGCTCGATGGGTTTCGACGGGCGCAGTACGAGGACGGCAGTTTCCCCGATTTTGTGTCGCGCCCGGAGTATGGTATCCCGGCCTTCCGCACACCCGTTGAGGCCGATGTCGAGTACCTGTTCGTCCTGGCGGTCTACGAAGCCTGGCAGATGACCGGGGACGATGCCTGGTTGATACAAAACCTGGAGGCGATGCAAAAGGCGCTGCACTACACCCTGACCCACCCCATCCGGTGGGAACCTTCGGTCGGGTTGGTCAAGCGGCCCTACACCATTGACACGTGGGACTTTGAATATGGCCCGGCCACCATCGACCCGACTACGGGGAACCTCGCGCCGCGCCACTGGATTGACGACCAGACCATATGGGGTATCTTCCACGGCGACAACACGGGGCTGGCTGCCGCCCTGAACGCCCTGGCGCACGTCGAAACCTACCTGGGGCAGCCGGAGCAGGCGCACTATCACCGCAGCGTCGCCGCCACCATTATGCAGCACCTCAATAACCTGAGCTGGAATGGTTCCTTCTACACGCACCATGTCAAGCTCCAGCCCTGGCCTGGCATTCCCGGCCTGGATGAGGCGTCGCAGCTCAGCCTTTCGAACGCGCTGGCGCTGAACCGCGGGGTGCTGACGACCGAGCAGGGCCGCGCCATCATTGAGGAATATCGCAGCCGCCTCAGCCGCCCGGACAATCTGGCCTTTGCCGAGTGGTGGAGCATCGACCCCCCCTTCCCGCCCGGCAGCTTCGGAATGGGTGGTCGCCTGGGCGAGTGGCCCGGCTACTACGTGAACGGGGGCATTATGCCGCTGGTGGGGGGAGAACTCTCACGCGGGGCATTTCGCTATGGCGAAGAGCGCTACGGCTTCGATATCCTGCACCGCTACTACGACCTGATACAGAAGACCGGAGCAACCTACCTCTGGTACCACCCGACTGGCGGCAAGGCGACCGGGCGCGATGTGCTGCCCACCGACGGGTGGGGGTCGAGCGCGATGCTGGCGGCGCTGATGGAGGGTGCCGCGGGGGTGGAAGACCACGCGGGGCGCTACCACGACGCGACCCTCAGCCCGCGCTGGCCCGCCGCCGGTGACGAGACCAGGGACTACCCCGATGTGACCGATGCCTACGTCGTGGCGCGGTATGCCGCGTCGGACGCCTACGTTGCCTACCGCTGGTCGCTCCGTCAGGAAGGGGGCAGACGGGCACACCTGAACCTCCAGGCCACCGGGACGGGCGCGGTGCTGCGGCTGCGGCTGCTCCTCCCCGCGGAGATGCCAAAGGTGGAGTGGGTGGCGCTCAACGGCCAGCCAGTGCCGGTGACGATTGAGGAGGTGGGACCGAGCCGCTACCTGGTGCTGAACCAGGTCCCGGCGAGGATGTCCCAGGTGGATGTGCAGTTGAAGCGGTAGGCTACGGTTATGTGCCTATCGCTTCAACTCCGGCCACAATGTCCAGCAGTTCTGCGGTGATGGCGCTCTGCCGCTGCTGGTGAAATGCACCGGTCAGTTCGTCCAGGCGGTCTTCGATGTTCTTTTGCGCTCCCTGCATCGAAGCCAGACGGCTGGCCTGTTCGCTGGCAAGCGACTCGGCGCACGCACGGTAGAGCGACCCAAAGAGGTACTGGCGGATGAGCTGCGAAAAGAGCATCTCCCAGTCCGTATCCACCGTGCTGGTGGGCAGCCGGTTGGAGGGCCACGGGCGCGTCTGGATTTCGTGCAGCCAGCGACCATCAACGGGCAGCAGCAGGTGGTGGACCGGCTGGTACGATGCTCCCCCGCGGGGACGGTTGGAGAAGAGGAGCAGCCGGTTCAGACCGTGCTGCGTGCGCCATTCCTCAATCGTGACCAGGAGGTCTTGCACCAGCAGCGTGATACCTCCGACCGAACTGGGCACTGGCAGCGTCCGGCTCACGGCCACACCCGCTCGCGGATGGAGATGTCGAGCAGAGCGGTATAGATGGCGCCGCTTTGGGAGACAAAGGCGGTCTTCCCGGCCAGGGGCATCCGGGGCGCAAGGCTGGCATTGAGTCCAACGGTGCCGGAGAT
>DAOTUF010000402.1:0-19904 GCA_034437495.1 Chloroflexaceae bacterium
GATATTCGTGGAACTTGCGGGTGCGGTCGCGGGTCACACTGTCGTCGGAGATGATTTCCACTACCAGGTCCGCGGGGCCATCCAGGTAGTCTTCCGTGATACGGTGGGTGTGCTCGGCGGCAACAAACAGCACGTCCGGCTCCCGTCCGCTCCCACCCGCCTCCATCCGCATCGGATAGGGCGCAATGTAGACGATGCCCAGGTGAAATACCCGAACAAATAGTCCGAGCAACTGGTCAAGAAACCCGGCCATGCGTTGATGGTATTCCTTCGGCATATCGTGGACGATGACCCTTCCTTCAACCCACTCGACCAGGCCGCCTTCGTGCTCCCACGCGAGAAACTCCGCGAAGCTCATCCGCAGGGGAGGCAGCGGGGGACCGCTCGGGGGAACGGGGCCGGTCGCAGGTGGGGGGATGGGGGGAGATATGGTACTCACGGGTTCACCTCATTCAATAACATCTATCCAATCACCCGTGCACGGGCACAGGCTCAGACCGGCATCAGACCATGCTTCTTCGGGGGGTTGTGCTGCACCTTGGTACGCAAGATTTCCAGGGCAAGCACCAGGCGTGGGCGTGTCTCCCGCGGCTCGATGACCTCGTCAACCTGTCCCCCCTGCGCGGCGCTGTAGGGGGTGTAGAACTTCTCGCGGAACTCCTCCACAAACTGCTGCTCAAGGGCCGCGGGGTTGTCGGCCTCCTTGAGCTTGTGGCGCTGGAGGATGCGCACTGCCCCCCGCGGCCCCATTACCGCAATCTGGGCTGTGGGCCAGGCCAGCGCCAGGTCCCCCCGCATCGGTTTGGAACTCATAGCAATATAGGCCCCCCCGATGGCTTTGCGCGTCACAATAGAGATTTTCGGGACGGTTGCCTCGCAGTAGGCGTAGATAATCTTGGCTCCGTGACGAATAGCCCCGCGGTGCTCGGCAAGCACACCCGGCAGGATACCCGGGCAGTCAACGAAGGTCACAAGCGGGATATTGTAGGAGTCGCAGAGACGCACGAAACGGGCAATCTTGTCGCTTGCGTCAATATCGAGCACCCCTGCAAGGTAGGCCGGCTGGTTGGCCACGATGCCCACCACATAGCCGTCCAGGTGGGCAAACCCGACCAGCACGTTGCGGGCAAAGGCCGCATGCAGTTCCAGAAAGCTCCGGCGGTCGAAGATGTGCTGGATGACCTGACGCATATCGTACGGCTCATCCTCGCGGGCAGGGACGATAGTATCCAGTTCCTCGTCCATACGGGTGGGTGCGTCGTAGGGGCCGACACGCGGCGGATTTTCGGTGTTGTTCTGGGGAAGGTAGCTCAACACCAGTTTGACCATCTCCAGGGCGCTGCGGTCATCTTCGGCGATGAAGTGGGCCACCCCGCTCTTGCTGGTATGCACCGTCGCCCCCCCCAGGTCTCTGGCGGTGACTTCCATCCCAGTGACGGTTTTGATGACCTCCGGACCGGTACTAAACATAAAGCTGGTCTCGCGGGTCATAATCACCAGGTCGGTGAGGGCCGGCGAATAGACCGACCCCCCGGCACACGGCCCCATCATCACGGAAATCTGGGGGATGACACCCGAGGCCAGCACGTTGCGGGTGAACATCTCGCCGTACCCGGCCAGACTGCGCACCCCTTCTTGAATGCGGGCCCCACTGGAGTCGTTCATGCCAATGAGGGGGATACCGCTTGCCAGCGCCATGTCCTGGATACGGCAGATTTTCTGCGCCTGCGTCTCGGAAAACGCTCCCCCGAGCACGGTAAAATCCTGGGCAAACACCGCCACGCGGCGCTGGTTGATGGTCCCGAAGCCTGTGACCACCCCATCACCGGGGTAGCGCTGCTGCTCCATCCCGAAGTCAGTGATGCGGTGGGTCGCAAACGTCCCGATTTCCTGAAAGGTCCCTTCATCGAGCAGCCATGCCAACCGTTCGCGGGCAGTCAGCTTGCCGCGCTCGTGCTGCCGCTGGATGCGCTGGTCTCCGCCTCCCGCCCACGCCCTGGCCCGCATCTCGCGGAGCCGGTCGGTCTGGTCGGTCTGGTCGGTCTGGTCAGTCTGGTCGGTCTGGTCGTCCATGCCTCTCTCTCCCTCCTGTATCAAACACCTGTCTCATCGTACCACACCCGGGGTCTGGTGTACAGGAAGGAGGAGAGATGGTCAATTGAAGCCCCTCTCATTCACGTTCGGCATCCGGTCTGCGGCGCTTCCCGGCCTTACTCCGCCTCGTGGATGGTGTAGCGCGACTCAATCCGGGCCGTATGTCGCAGCATCGCCTGCGCCGAGCAATACGTCTCCTCTGAGAGCTGAATCGCCCGCTCAATGGCCTGCGCGTCCAGACCGCGCCCGGTGAACACGTATTCCACCTGAATGTGGGTGAAGACCTTCGGGTGGTCGGAGGCCCGCTCCAGCACCCGCGCATGGACTTCGTACGCGGTCACGTCCTGGCGCTTCTTCTGCAAAATCGAGATGACATCCATCGCGGTACACCCGGCCAACCCTACGACCATCAGTTCGAGCGGTCGAAACCCATCATTGTCGCCTCCGACCGACGGGTCAGCCCCGAGTGGCACCGTGAAGCCGCTGCCGGCGGTGCCCGTGAACGTCATCCGTCCCTGCCATGATACCTGTGCCTGCACGGGTTGCTCCTTTCTCTTGTCGCTTGCTACCTTTGTTTGCCTTCTTCGTCTTCTTCGTCTTCCTCGTCTTCCTCATATTCGTCGTCTTCGTCGTCTTCGATGTCATACAGCATGTCGAGCAATCGGTCGGCTGCTTCCTCGATGGCCTCGTCATCATCTTTGCGGGCCGCCTGCTCAAGCGCCGCGATAGCAGACTGAAGCTCGAGCCGGTCGCCCTGGTTGCGCTCTATCGCCCGCCGCGCCTTCGAGATGAGCGCGTCTATCTCGCTATCGGGTTCGACAACCATCGCGGCTTCATCCCACTCATCTTCATCATGTCCGTTCTGCGAACTCCCAAGCGAGAGGGCTTCGAGTTCCTCCAGGCTAGAGCGGGTGTTGCTGATATCAGCCGGGCTGAGGTGGGCGCGGGCTGCCGTGACCGTCTTGGTCGCCACCTTGCCGCTGCCGCGGTCGGTAGCCGAAACGTGCAAGATTCCGTTCACATCGAAATCGAATTGCACGGTAATGCGGGGGGGGATACCGGGCGCTTCTGGCTTGAGGTCCTCAAACAGGAAATCCCCGAGCAGGGTGTTTCTGGACGCCACCGGGTGCTCCCCCTGGAAGACTTTGACCGCAATTTTATCCTGGCCCGGGTACAGCGCCGAATAGACCTCTGACCGCGAGGTCGGTATCGTGGTATTTCGCTGGATGATGACACTGTAGCGGTCGGGCATCTGCCGGCCAAACTCCACCTCGACCACCTGTATCCCGAGGGAGTGGGGGGTCACATCCACCAGGATGGCGTCCAGCGGTTCGCCCGCAATGATAGCCCCCTGCGCCGCCGCCCCGAGCGCCACCGCCTCATCGGGGTTGATGGTCGTGTCCGGGTCGATGCCCGTGTGGTCCCGCACCATCTGCCACACCAGCGGAATGCGAGTGCTCCCCCCGACCAGCAGAACGCGGCTCAGGTCGTCGGCGCTCATCTCGGCGTCCTGAAGCGCTGCATCCAGCGAATCAAGCGTTCCCTCCAGCAAATCGCTAATGAGTCCCTCAAACTCAATGCGCGATATCTCGACGTCCAGGTGCATCGGCTTGCCCTCGTGCGTCATCAGGTACTCCTCGCGCACCTGGGCAAAGGGCCGGCCCGAAAGGGTAATCTTTGCGGTCTCTGCCGCCCGCACGAGCCGCGCCAGCGCCCGGCGGTCTTCGCGCGGGTCGACCCCGTGTTCCTCCTGAAACCGTTCGGCCAGGAAGTCCACCAACCGATCATCAAAATCATCACCGCCAAGCTGCGTGTTCCCGTGGCTGGCGCGAACCTCCACCACCCCGGCGTCCAGTTCAATGATCGAAACATCGAAGGTTCCACCACCCAGGTCATAGACGGCAATCATCTGGCGCTCGCTGCTCTGCCCCAACCCATAGGCCAGCGCTGCGGCGGTTGGCTCATTGATAATCCGTTCGACCGTAAACCCGGCAATCTCACCCGCCTCGCGGGTAGCCTGACGCGCCGAATCGGAAAAATAGGCCGGAACGGTAATCACCGCCCGCTCCACCGGCTCCCCAAGCTGCTCCTCAATGCGGCGTTTCAACTCGCGCAGGATCATCGCAGACACTTCCTGGGGGCTGTAGCTGCGCTCCCCCATCGTCACCTTCGTATCCTGCCCCATCTGGCGCTTGATAGACCTGACCGTCAGCTCGGGGTAGACGATGTACTGGTTGCGGGCCGGGGTGCCGACCAGCAGCGTGCCTTCGGGGGTAAACCCCACGACCGAAGGCATGATACGCTCATCGCTCTGGCCTACCAGTTGTGGTAGGCCATTGCGGACCAGAGCCGTTGCCGAATAGGTTGTTCCAAGGTCAATACCAATAATTGGACTCATATGCGGTTGTTACTCCTTATTTTCCCTTCCCAAATGAAGCTGTTTCTGCGTTCGTTTCTACCGGTTCCATCGGTTCCATCGGTTCTATCCTCGCTTCTGCTCTTTCTGTCACTCCTGATGGGGTTTGCACTGCTTCTTCGTCCGAACCGGTAGCTTCAAAATCCCGCTCCCGCGGGGGAGGCGCTGCCCGAGCCACAATGACTTCCGCATGCCGCAGCACCCGCCCATCCGTCAGGTAGCCCCGCCGCAGTTCGACCGCGACCACCCCGTCCGCGACCACCTCGCTGGCTGGCACCGTATCCATCGCCATATGCACCTGCGGGTCGAAGGGCTGCCCCTCCGCCTCAATCGGTCGCACCCCTTCGGCAGCGAGGAGGTTGAGCAAGCGCTGGACCACGAAGGTCAACCCCTCGACCCACGCTTCCATTCCCTGCCGCAGGTCTGGGGACAGGCGCGTGCTCCCATTGGCTCCAGGCTGCGAAGTTCTGGAATCCCTGGCCTCTCCCGCCGCGGCTGCATCCCGTTCGCTGTCCCGGTCGGCCAACCAGCCACCCTTTCGTCCGAACAGCCGGTCCAGGAAGGAGAGGCCGGAGGGTTGCGGTTCGCGGTCACGCTCCTCCGCCACTGGCCCCGGTGGTCGTGCTGGTGCTTCGGCTTCGGGGAGGGCTTCCACCTGTTCCAGCCGCCTGAGCACCTGCCTGCCCGACCGTATGGCTTCATCGAGGCTGTCGAGCACGGGCAGCAGCGATTGGACGACTTCTTGCCGCGCGGTTTTCTGCGCCTTGCGGCTCTGCTCGTGCAGCGCCAGCATCTCGGCTTCGCGGCGCTCATCGGCGTCTCGCAGCAAGCGCAGCGCCTCCGAAAGCTGTTCCAGGTTCTTTTCAGTGAGCGAATTGGTCTTGAACTGCTCTTTTCCTGAGCGGCTAATCTGCTTCTGGAGTGCCTCCACCGATTCGCGCAGGTCCCGAATGGAGTGGGAGGTCTCCTCGCGGGACTGCTGCAAGGTGTCGTAGACATGGGCCAGGGTGCCGATGCGCTGGTCAAGGGCATCAAAGCGCTGCATCAGCGGGTCGAAGAGCGCTTCACGGTCGGCTACCGTCAGATGGACCGTGAAGGCTCGCTCCGTCCCGTTTCTCCGCTCGGGCCCGTCGGAGACCAGATCGTTCGAGTCGCTCCTGTGTCTGGCTTCTCGAATGCCTCCGAGGAGCCACCGAATATACTGTATCAATGGACAACCACTCCTGGTATGCGAAAAACCGTTACCTTCATCAATGACATCAAGGTATCACCCATATCGAGGGCAAGCCATCAAGCCGGGCTGACGCTCGCCGCTATACCTTCACTTTCTTGTAATACTCGCGCCAGTCTCGCCGCTCCAGGTCGGATATACCGCGGGCGGCAGTCAGCACGTCCTCGCGGTGCAGCGTCAGGTCTGGCGTGGGGGACCGCAGCTTGCGCCCCGGCCCGGGCCAGACGTTCAGTATCCGCATGTCGGCATCCTCGCGCTGCTCCGGGTCGCGCAGTCGCTCGTAGGACGCCCGTATCCGCTTGAAGTTCTCCGGGTCGCGCTCCGGGGGGTGTTCGCGGACCAGCCGGAAATAGGCCTTCTTGATATCCGCCGCGGTCGCCGTGTGCTCCAACCCCAGAACCGCGTAGGGATTGACATAGGGTTTTGACTTTGCCACTTGCTTTCTCAACCTCCCTTCCTACAGGAAGAAGTCATCAACATCTGGTTCTCCTCCCAGGCTGCCAAACTGGAACGCAGCGCGGAAGAAGGGACTGCTTATCTCCTGCCGGATGGCCTCAAGCTCCCGGACCGTCTGCATATCCCGCTGCTTGCGGGCCATCCGAATGGCCCGGCTCAGGGTCTTCTTGCCCTCGCTCAGGTCATCATTGAGCGCCTGGATAATACCGAGGATACTCAGACCGCGGAGATGTTCCGGGTTTTGCTCCACCCCCTGCTCCGCATACTGCAACGCGAGGCCAGGTTGAACAGCCATCAACGCTATCGCCACCTTGAAATAGCTCATGGGGTCATCGGGTTCGAGGGCGATAGCCTGTTCAAACAACTCATGGACGAGCGGCTCCCAGACCGACGTATCGACCACGGGTTGTTTCGATTTCCTTCCAGCCGAGCTGAAGATGAGGGAAAACGGGTCGGAGGGAGGGGGGGCAGCACTGCGATCTGCAATCAGGGCCCCGATCTGAACGTAGAAATCCGAAGTGATGGTCAGATTTTCTCTGGCCTGCGCCAGCACCTCCCGCACCTTCTCCAGCTTGTTCGCAACCACCAAGCAGTCTATCACCGAGATGTAGGCCTCCGCCTGGTCGGGAGCCAGTTCGAGCACCCGTTCCAGCAGCGCCGCCGCCTTCTGGTCCTTATGCTGATCCACGGCGACACGGGCCAGATTGAGCGGAAACTGGTAGTTATCTGGGGCAAACTGCTGCCCCTCCTCGAACGACTTCACGGCAGCATCGTGCATCCCCCACTGGTGGTAGTGCTGCCCACGCTGCAAGATCAGCCGGGACACCTCGCGCCGCACGTCCTCGCGGTCGGGCTGCAACTGCAATATCTGGCGCAGCGTTATTTCGGCCATGTGCCACTGGTTCGTACTGCTCTGAAGCGTTGCCTTCCGAATCAGCACGTCCACATTCTGCGGGTCCTTTTCAAGAATACGCTGCAATTCGTTGAACGCGGCCTGATCTTGTTCGTTGGCCACCAGCGCATCAGAAAGCTGAAGCCGCATCTCAAGATCGTCGGGGTCTTTCTTGATGGCCTGGCGAAAGATGGTAATCGCCTCTTCGGGCTTACCTGCCTGGCGGTAGCACTCTATCACCCGTTTGCGCACCCACGCCCACTGCGAATCATTTGGCACGCCGGTGGTTGCCAGCGAGGGAACCTCGGCAGGGTGGGGGGGTGGGGCATCGCCGTTTCCTCCTGCTTCTTTCGCGGCTTTTGCGCCTTTTTCTTTTTCTTTTTCCTTCTCCTTCTTTGTCTGCTGGCGCGGGCGGGTGCGCAGCATAGCCCGCCACATCTCCGCGGCCTGGACCCAGTCTTCCTGCGCTTCGTAGGCCAGCGCCAGGTTGTGCAGGAGCAGGCGGGGAGTACCCAGGCTGCTGCTCGAAGCGACCAGTGCGCGGGCCTGTTCCCACAGCACGATAGCCCGCTCCCAGTTGCCCGTCTCTGCTGCCGAATGAGCCGCCCGGTCGAATGTCTGTGCAACCAGCGCATCAAGCGCCGCGTAGCGCGTGGGGAGGGCGTGGGCAGCGTGGGCAGTCTCCAACGCCTCCGGTATCGTTCCTCGCTCCAACTGGTCGCTGAGGCGCTGGATCAGGATGGCCGCGAGGTTCTCCGTCAGCCACGGGATAGCCTCCTGGTAGCGGTCCGTCACCTCCTGCCAGAGCTTCACGGCTGTGTCAATATCATCTTCCCGGGCCGCTGCCACCCCCTCATAATATTCCCGTATGGCGGCGATTTGTGCCGAGGGAAGGGGGCGGCTGTCAGACAGTTTGCTCCGCGCGGCTTCGTCGCCAGCCTGAACCAACCCCAGGCCAACCCAGAAATCGGCCAGCGGGTCCTGGCGCTCTCCCAACCCCAGGAAACGCAGGACATGCTGCTCGATGCCGCTCCTGTCAGGTGGGGAGGGGGGGGTTCCATTGAGCAACGCCTGGACCGGAGCCAGGGTTTCCCGCACACCAGCGTTCCCCCCCGGCAGCGCGGCGATATCGACCTTCGGGTTGCGTTCCAGTTCTGCCAGCGCCAGCACCATCCCCGCGCCCGGCCAGGTTTCCTGACGCTGCAAGACCGTGCGGTAGCATTCGATGGCCGACGGGATATCGCCGGCGCGGTGCAGGGTTAGCCCCAGGAGATAGTGGTATTGCACGGTTTCGGGACTCAAGTCAATCGCCCGCCGCAGGTCGGCAATCTGGGACTCTTTGTCGGATGCACTCAGGGAGCGACGGAAATGGGCCTCGGCCAGGGCTTCAGCCACCTGAGCATCCTCAGAGACCAGTTCCGACCATACCTCGATGGCCCGGTCGAACCGGCCCGCCTGAAAATCCCGCAACCCTCTTTTCTGCTGATTTGCCCCCGAAGGAGGACTCTGCGGTTTCTGCGAGACAAATGTTGCGCGTCGTGTTTTCTTTTGTGCCATAAAACTCCCTATTCTGCACCGCCGGACTTCCCTGGTGAATCATTATGCCGTATTGTAGCACAACTTTGTCCTTGGGAAAGCATAGATTGCAGGAGGGGTGAAATATCCATGACCGAAGAAGGCTCAGGCAGGGAAGCGGGTAAAGGTTCCCTACCCGTCCCTACCCGGCCTTGCCAGGAATACCTGACTTACTGCGTCAGGTTGTCCGGGCGGGTTGCCAGCGTCACATCGAGCGGTAGCTCTCGCCCGTCCCGCAGCACTGTAAGCCGCACGCCGTCTCCCGGTTTGTAGCGAGTCAGCTCAAACCGGAGCGAATTTTCGAGCGCCAACGGCACCCCGTTGATAGCCGTAATGATATCATCGGGCTGGAGACCGGCGCGGCTGGCGGGGGTGCCCGACTCCACCTCCAGGACCAGCGCCCCGTTTTGCACCGGGAGATCATACCGCGCTGCCATGCTCCCGTCAATCATCTGATAGTAGATGCCCAGGTAGGGATATTTGACCTCCCCATAGGCGATAAGCTCTCGACTAACGTTCTCAAAGATCGTGGCTGGTACGGCAAACCCCAGTCCTTCGGTCTGGGGGCCGGTGCCCATATCAAAGCCCTGACCGCGCACCACCAGCGTATTGATGCCAACCACTTCGCCCCGCAGGTTGATGAGCGGCCCTCCGCTGTTCCCCCGATTGATGGCCGCGTCGGTCTGGATCAACCCTTCCAGGTTGCCAACGGAGCGGTTGAGCGCACTGACGACCCCGGCGGTCACGCTGTTGCGGAAATCGCCTAGGGGACTGCCGATGGCAAGCACCAGTTCGCCCGGCTGGAGGATGGTGGCATCTCCGATGGTGGCCGCAGCAGGCACCGGGTCACTCACATGGATTACCGCAATGTCCGAGAGGGGGTCGGTCCCGATGAGGGTGGCGGGGTGGAGGCTGCCATCGGGGAAAACGACCTCCAACGACTGCGCCCCCGCTACGACATGGTTATTGGTTACGATATAGCCATCCGGGTTCAGGATAACCCCGCTGCCGCTGCCGCTCTCCGCGCCCTGTTCGTGATGGTTGAGCACCGTCACCACAGCGGGAGCCACGTTTTGCATGGCGGCAACCATGATTTCCGAGGTGCGGTCAAAGGCGGGCAGCGATTGGGCAGCGGCATCCGCTGGCGGGGCCAGCAGGCGACCGGTGGTCGGGGTGGCGTTTTCCTGCGGCCAGGAACGGACGGGGTTGGCGACGGGTTGGGAGGGAGGGACCTGCGCTGCCCGCTGCTGTGCTACGAGATACCCGGCGAGACCCCCGGCCATCGTCCCGCCGGTAACGCTCACGAAGGTGGCAAGCAGGATAATGAGCAGCAGCATGAGCAGCGTTGAACGTTTGATTGCTATCAAAGCAGGAGATTCCTTTCTCTCTGTGTTCTTTCAGCGTATCTTGCAGGGCAGCCCGCTCCCCTCTCCTGCCTGCATGATACCAGATTCGGGGGAAGGTTTCCACCTGTCTCCGCCTCCCTGCCTTCTCGCCCGTCGCCCGTCGCCCGTCACCCGTCGCCCGTCACGGGGATGACCTGCCCCTCCTGGCCAATCTGTACGGTCCCTTCGAACCCGGCTGCCCGCACCTCTTCGAGCGCCTGTGCTTCGGGCATCGTCCAGCGGGGGCTAAAATGCACCAGCACCAGGTGGCGCACCCCGGCTTGCGCGGCGATGTGTCCCGCCTCGCGGGGGGTCGTGTGGCCGGGCGAGGGGGTAGCGACGGTGGCTTCATGCACCAGCACGCTGGCACCCCGCGCCAGATCCGCGACCGCCTGACAGGGCGAGGTATCGCCCGAGCAGGTGAGGGCGACCCCGCTGGTCTGGTGGGCAAAGCGCAGCGCCAGACAGGGACGCGAGTGGTCATTGAGCGCCGTATGGACGACCCACCCCTCATCGAGCACCAGCTTGCTCCCCGCCTCCATCGGCTCCCACCGGACGGGGGCAACGTGTTCTTCAAGCTCAAACGCTTCCACGACCTTTCGGGCCAGCGCCAGCACCGGGGACAGGCCATAGATGGGCAGCGGCTCAGACCGCCCGGCCAGGGACATGCTGAACAGCAGCGACGGCAGACCGTTGAGGTGGTCGGCGTGGCTGTGGGTCAGGATGATGCCCTGCAACGTCTGGGGGTCCAGCCCCGCTTTCAACAACCGCTGGTAGGTGCTTCCGCCGGCGTCCACCAGGAGCGGCCCCCCCGGTCCATCCCAGACCAGGTGGGTGTGGGCGCGGTCGCGGTCGGGGATGGCCGTCCCCACTCCCAATAAGATGATTTGAGCCACAGACACGGGCTTCCTCCTTATTCTCCCCGGTGGGGGTCATTGCCAGACGATTTTCGCTTGCGGCGGCGGCTTCGGCTTGATTTCGAAGGGGACGCCTGCGGGGACTCCCGAGCGGGCGAAGAAGCTGCCTCTTGCGCCGTCGAAGCTACTGGTGGTTTCTCTCCTCTGGCTTTCTGGTCGGAAGACGAAGACCGCTTGCGCGACCGACGTGCTGGTCGCTTTCGGGCGGCTGAGTCCGGGGAGGCTTCTCCCGGCGTGTTCGCGGTTGCCTGAGCCTGGCGCTGCCCGCGACGGGAGCGGGAGGAAGCGGGCTTCCGCGAGCGCGATGAGCGTTTTGCAGGAGGGGAAGAACGTCCGGACGGGGTGGAGGTCGAACCAGTCCCCCGGGTCGCGGCATCATCCGGGTCGGCGGTGACGTCCTCCTCTTCAAACGAAAGCATATCCTGGTCGAGCATCCCGAGCACTTCGGAAATGGAATGGGGAACGGCCTGTTCGGTATCTTCTGCTTCTGCTTCTGGTCCCCGAACCGTCCCCCTTACCTTGCGCTTTCTTCTGGTCTGACGTTCTCCGGGAGGAGTGGTCTCGCGAACCTGACACACGCGATAGTGCTCTTGCATACCGCTGTGGGCAAACTGGACGGTGACGACCTGCCCCAGGATGTTGAGGTCCATGACCTCTCCGATACCATCCGGCGTCTGGACCCAGGTTCCCCGCTTCGGCAACCCCTCTCTCAGTTCCAGGTATTGTTGATGTTCATAGGAGAGACAGCAGAGCAACCGGCCACATACTCCGCTAATCTTCGAGGGGTTGAGGGGTAGGTCCTGGTCTTTGGCCATCTTCACATTGACGCGGGCATAGTTGGGCAGGAAGGTGGCACAGCAGAGGGAGCACCCGCAGATGCCGATGCCCCCCAGAAGGCGGGCTTCATCGCGCGGACCAATCTGGCGCAGCTCAATGCGCGTCTTGAAGGCATAGGCTAGGTCGCGCACCAGCAGGCGAAAATCGACCCGCTGTTCGGAGGTGAAGTAGAAGGTCAGGCGCGAGGCGTCAAAATTATATTCTGCCTTTACCAGGTGCATGGGCAAGCCGTGCTCGCGGATTTTGGCGGCGCAGATGCGCATCACTTCGTCGTGACGGTCTTGCAGAGCGTGGACGGATTCGAAATCAGCGGAGACCGCCCGGCGGAGCACCGGTTTCAACTCACCGGAGATATCGCTTTCGGGGATATCGAAGTTTTCATAGACCACCCGCGCTATCTCAGGGCCGTGCAGCGTCTCGACGACGACCATCTCGCCCTGACGCAGGTCCAGGTCGCCCGGGTCGAAATAGTAGATCCTGCCGCTATCCTTAAAGCGAATACTCACGACCACCGTCATGAAGGAGCCTTTTTTCCGACAACTTCGTACGCCGTGACGGGGATTTTCTTTCCTTTGAGCTGCAATTTGCCCATCTCCTGCACCTCAAAGACATCTCCCACAGCGTTCAGCGTTTCTTCCCCGATGCACACGGTGCCCGGGCGGGCGGCTGTCTCCAGGCGCGAGGCCGTATTCACCGTGTCGCCAATGGCGGTATATTCCAGGCGGTGGCGCGTGCCAAAGAAGCCCGTGTAGGCCTTCCCCGTATTGACCCCCACGCGGATACGGAACGCCCGTTTGGGATCGAGCTTGTCTACCAATCGTTTCTGGGCGACCTGCATCTCCAGCGCCGCGGACACGGCGTCGGAGGCGTGGTGGTCGTTCGGGGCTTCGTCGGGCAGGCGGGGCGCTCCAAAGATGGCCATAATCCCGTCCCCGATATACTTGTCAACCGTCCCGTGATACTTGAAGATGACGTCGGTCATCTCGTGCAAGTATTCATTGAGCAAGTCCTGAACTTCGTGCGGCAGCATATTTTCCGAGAGCGTGGTAAAGCCGGTGATATCGGCAAAGAGTACCGAAACATCTTGCTCTTGCGCCTCCCACAGCCTGCCGTGCTGCGTCACATAGCGAGACAACGCCTGCGCCACATTGGGCGACAGGAACCGTTCGAGGTTCTGGCGAACGGTGGCCTGCTGGCGGAGTTCTTCCGTCAGGGTGGCCCGTTCAATGGCAACCGCGGCCTGGGTCGCTATGGTCGCCACCAGGTCACACTCCCGTTCGGTAAACTTGTCGCGTCCGGAGGAGTCGAGGATGATCACCCCGATGGCCAGACCGCGCAGGAGCATCGGGGCTGAGATGGCCGAGCGGATGTTGGCACTGATGATGCTTTCGGCCCCCGCAAAGTCCAGCCGCGCATCACGGGTCAGCACAGCTTCGCCCCCTTCCAGGGCCTTGCGGACGATGGTGCTGCTAATGGTCACATCGCCGTGTCCCGGCGGGTGGATGACCTTGGGAACGAGTTCCTGCCCCTTCAGGAGGAGCAAAATACCTCGTTCTGCTGGAACCAGACGCAGCACCTCTTCCATCACCAGGTCCAGCAGTTCGGCAAGCTCCACGATCTGGTTCAGGCGCATACCGATGGAATAAAACTCGCGCAGGTCAATCGTTGGGGAGGGCATCCCATCGCCCTGAACCACGCGACCATCCGTTGCCAGAGGGAAATACTGGTTATCATCGAAAACAACGCTCTGCGCTGCTCGGTCTTCGAACCGCAGTTCAAACGGCCCGATGGTAATCACATCCCCGTCACTCAGCGGTTCTTCTTTGACGCGCAACCGATTGACGAACACCCCGTTGCGGCTATCCAGGTCACGGACCCACCCCTGACGCCCGCGCATTTCGATGCAGGCATGGTGGCGCGAGACAATTGCATGATTCAGCACAATGTCATTATCGAGCTGCCGCCCGATACTCAACCCTTTGTCGGTCAGGGCCAGGGTATTTTCAACATTATTGATGGTAACAGAAACTCGTGCCATTGCTTCGCTCTTTCTCGAACGATGAACCCTACTACGGAGTATAAACGGTCGGTGGTCGTATTTTGGGAGATGCCTGGATGCTGGATATCTGCATAGGGCCACAGGCTTTCTGTGGCAAAAGGTGCGGGTGTGGGTTCTGGTTCGGCTGCTGGCTGCGTCTGGTGGTTGATGGTGATGGATAGTATGGATAGTATGGATAGTATGGATAGTATGGATATACAGAATAGTATGGCTATTTGGATAACGGAGCACAATAGGGTGAGAATGCGCGAGAGACCGGTCTGCTCACCATATCCCGTCCGCCTGTATTATAAACGTTCTCCAGTCCAACCGCAACTGGCTCAGACCAGCGGCGAACCACGAGGGATGAGGGATGAGGGATGAGGGGTGCGGGTCTTCATCGCTGGTATGCTGGTCTGCGGGGACTTGAAAAATCGCCCGGTTCGTGCTATTTATAGAGACTGGTCGATATCCCGTCGAAATCTGAACGAGCGTTGAACGTTGAACGTTGGAGGAAGAACGCAGTGATTGAAGCCAGAGGATTAACCAGACGATTTGGACGACACCGAGCCATTGAAGATATCAGCTTTCGGGTCGAAAAGGGCGAGATTCTGGGGTTTCTCGGCCCCAACGGAGCCGGAAAGACCACCACCATGCGCATTCTGACCGGGTACCTCCCCGCCACCGAGGGCAGCGCCAGCATCGCGGGGCACGATGTCTTTCACCAATCGCTCGAAGCGCGGCGGAACGTGGGCTACCTGCCCGAAAACGTCCCGCTCTACCCGGAAATGACTGTGGCCGGTTATCTGGACTACATGGCGCGGCTGCGCCATCTGCCCGGACGTCGCAAGGCCATCCAGCGAGCTATGCAGCAGGTCCACCTCGAAGACCGCGCCAGCCATCCTATCGGCAAGCTCTCGAAGGGCTACCGCCAGCGGGTGGGGCTGGCGCAGGCATTGCTACACGACCCACCGGTGCTGATTCTCGATGAACCAACCGTCGGGCTGGACCCGCGCCAGATTATCGAAGTGCGCGAACTTATTCGCTCCCTGGGGGGGGAGGGGGAACGAACGATTATCCTGAGCACCCACATCCTCCCGGAAGTCAGCGAACTCTGTCAGCGGGTCGTTATCTTGAACGAAGGGCGCATCGCAGCCATTGACACCCTGCAAGAACTGACGGCTCGTCTGCAAGATACCAACCGGATCCATTTTCACGTTCAGCAGCCAGCCGCCGACAGCGCTGAGCGCATCCGGACCCTGAACGGGGTTATTGTCGTCCAGGAAAAAGGACCGGGCACCTTCGAGGTGCAAAGCTCGCGGGACCACGATATCCGCCCGTCCCTGGCAGCGCTGGCGACCGAGCAGGGGTGGGGGGTGCTGGAACTGCGCCCGGTGACGCTTTCCATGGAAGCAATTTTCTTACGGTTCACGACCCGCGACCAGCAGCCCGTACCGCCCCACGAGGGAGCCACCGAGCCGGGGGACGAGGGGGAAGCAGGCGACCGGGAAGAGGAAGAGAAAGAAGAAGAACGCGAGACTGCATGAAGGAGGAAACGTGTTGACGGTTCTGACGATTGCTCGACGTGAGCTTGAAGCCTATTTTGTCTCACCAATTGCCTATATTGTGACGGCTGCGTTTCTGGTGATTAGCGGCTATCTCTTTTCGCTCATCCTCATTGACCTGCACCAGGCAAGCCTGGAAATTCTCTTTGCCAATATCATCGTGACGCTGCTGTTTATCACCCCGCTGCTGACCATGCGGCTCCTGGCCGACGAGCAGCGGATGGGCACGCTCGAAGTGTTGATGACCGCGCCGGTGCGTGACTGGGAGGTGGTGGTGGGGAAGTTCCTGGCCGCCCTGGGGTTGTTCGGGGTGATGCTGCTCTTCACCCTCTCCTACCCCTTTCTCATCTGGCGGTTTGGCGGCAGCCCCGACCCCGGCCCCATCATCAGCGGGTACCTGGGTCTGCTGCTGATAGCCGGGGCGATGCTGGCCATTGGCACCCTGACCTCGACCATGACCAGCAACCAGATGGTGGCGGCGGTGCTGTGCTTCGGTATCTTGCTGATGCTCTGGCTCGTAGATGCCGCCAGCCGGGTGGCTCCCTCGCTGGCCGGGCTGCTCACCGAACTGTCGCTGCGCGAGCGCTACCTTGATTTTGCGCGGGGGGCTATCAACCTCGAAGATGTCGTGTATTACCTGAGCCTTGTCGCGGGGGCGCTGTTCATCGCCACCCGTGTACTTGAATCACGGAGGTATCGCGGATGAAAGGGGAACAGAACGTGCTCAAACGGGCCGAGCACCTTATCAAGACGCGGCAGGTGCGGATTGGAACCAACGCCACCGTGATGACCCTGGCCTTCCTGGGCATCCTGGTCTTGCTCAATATCATCGTGACGCGCAACCACCAGCGGTGGGACCTGACCGCCAGCGGCGAGTTTTCGCTGTCGGAACAGACGGAGCAGATTATTCAGCAGATTGACCAGCCGGTGGAGATTATCGGGTTTTATCCACAGGAGAACGCGGTCTATCGCGAGCGGCAGCAAGAGACGGCCAGCAAGCTAGAGGAATACACCAGTCGCTCACGGTTTATCAGCTACCGCACCATAGACATTGATGTGAACCCGCTGGCAGCACGGCAGTATGACGTGACCAGCCCGGGCACGCTGGTGTTCGTCAGTGGCGACCGCCAGCAAAAGGTCTTTGCCAATGATGAGGAGACGCTGACCGGGGCGCTGCTGAAAGTGACCGGCGATCAGCCCACGACCATTTACTTTCTGGCCGGGCACAACGAGCGCTCGATTGATGGGTTTGAGCAGCGAGACTACAGCCAGGCCCGGCAGGTGCTCGAAGAGAAT
This sequence comes from Chloroflexaceae bacterium, assembly GCA_034437495.1. Taxonomy (GTDB): domain Bacteria; phylum Chloroflexota; class Chloroflexia; order Chloroflexales; family Chloroflexaceae; genus JAAUSY01. Next base: position 16,703 of record DAOTUF010000402.1, read on the forward strand.
AACTTCCTGGTGGATACCATCAATCTGTTCATTACCGATACGATCCCGCTTGAAAATACGGTGCTGGTGGTGGCCGATCCGCAGGAACCCGTGCCGCCCGAGCAGGAAGAGGCCATCGCCACCTATGTGGCGGGGGGGGGCCGCCTGATGCTCCTGAGCAATCCGCTCTCGCCTCTCCCGCTTCCGGGCGTGCTCGACACGGTGGGGCTGACCTGGAATGATGATATTGTGCTGGACCGCCAGTCGGAGCTTGGCAACCCCTGGGCACCGGTGGTGGTAGACTACCCCTTCAACCCCATCACCGAAGACCTGGCCGGGCTGCCGACGTTCTTTCTCACGGTGCGTACGCTCGAAGAATACCCGGACATTCCCCCCGGCATCACCCTTTCGCCGCTGCTGCAAAGCAGTTCGGACAGCCAGGCAGCCACCGACTTCCAGGGAGGGGAAATCCAGTTGAGCGAGGATGACCGGCGGGGGCCGCTTCCGTTTGGCTACACCGCCGAGGGTACCATCGCCGCGGCAGCGCTGGAGGCTGCCCCTTCTGACCCGCCGGCCCGGCTGGTCATCATCGGGGACTCGGACTTCGCCAGCAATGCGTACCTGTCGTCGCCGTCCATTGCGAATGGAGCGCTGTTTCTCAATGCCGTCGCGTGGCTTGCCGAGCAGGAAGAGTTGATTGCCCTGCCGCCCAGGCCGCAGTTTGACCGCTCCATGGCTCCGCTGACCGACCGCCAGAGCAAGTTTGTCTTCTACAGCAGTGCATTCGGGCTGCCGCTGCTGGTGCTGGCGATTGGCGCGGGGGTCTGGTGGCGCAGGCGCTCGTGAGGAATGGAGGAACGGTCGAAAGAGAAAAGAGAAAGATAAGGAGGAGCAATGAAATTCCGAACCACGATGATGCTGCTGGTCATCCTCGCTGCCCTCAGCATATACGTCTACCTGTCGGGCAGGAGCGAACCGGCGGAGGAGGCCGCAGCGACCGCCACACCTGATATTCCCGTGTGGCAGTTCGACCCCGCCGAAGTGTCGGCTATCGAAGTGCAACGCGAGGGGGAAGGGCAGGTACGCCTCGAAAAAGCGGGCGGGGAGTGGGTGGTAGCCGAGCCTGAACGCAGCCCTGCCGACCAACTGCGTGTGACGCGGGTGGTCACGGACCTGTCGAAGCTGAGTGCTACCCGCCCGATTGAGCCACCCGGCGACGACCTCTCGCCCTATGGTCTGGAACCCCCGCGCTATGAGGTGCGGGTCCTGGGGGCAGATGCGCAGACTATCGGGGTGCTGCACCTGGGCGACAAAAACCCTGGCGGCAGCGGGACCTATGTGCAGCGGGGTGACGGGCCGGGCATCTACCTGGTGAACAGCTTCGTGCTCGACCCGGTGACGCGCTGGCTGAGCGACCCGCCGGTGCAACCGACGCCGCTCCCGACCATGGTCGTCGCTTCGCCCGTGGTGCCGCTGGCTCCAACCACGCCCGTCACCCCGACGGCTGCAACCCCGTCACCCTCCCCGTCACCTTCGCCAACACCGTCGGCGCAGACAACGGACCAGACCCGGACGGCGACTCCGTCATCCTCGCCTTCGCCTTCGCCTTCGCCTTCACCCTCGCCCACGGCAGCGGTGGGGCCGACCCCCACGCGCCCACCGGAGGACTGAGCGAGGATTGAGTATCCGAAGTTGAGGTGGTCATCATAGTCATCTGGAACAAGGCGCTTCGGGGAGCCGTCAAGGGTTCCCCGAAGATGCTATAATTCCTACAGAAAGGCAAGCATGACAGGAGGTGTGCCAATGACCGAGCCAACCCCGACCCTTGCACTGGAGGAGAGTATCCCCACCGTGGGGAGCCACGAGGAACCCGACTTTCGCTATGGCTGGCGCTATGTCTGCCGTATCTCGAATGGCCACGAAGATTGGGAGCGGGTGCCCCTCACCGAGGAGGATGTGTTGCATCCCCAGATGGGAGATTATGTCGTGCAAAATCATTTCCATCAAAGTCTCTGCCTCTACCTCGCGACGGTGCTGCAATCGCACATGCAGCACATCCCTGGTGGCCTGGTGCTGAACGATGTACGGGTAGAGTGGGGGGTGCCGGGTCTCAAGGGGCATGCGCCCGACCTGACGGTTCTGGCGGAGGTCTGGGACCCGCCCCAGGACGGGAGCCTGGACCTGAAGGCCAGCGGCGGACGGGTGCTGCTGGTCATCGAAGTGACGTCCCCATCCACGCGCCACCTGGACGTGGCGTCCCCCCACCCCGAGGCCCAGACCCGCTTTCGGCACTATGCCTGGGCAGGGATTCCGCTGTATATCGTGATTGACGCGGCCCGGCGGAGCAAAGGGCAGGCTCCGCCCATCTTCGGGTACGAACTGACGGAGGACGGCTACAAGCCGCTCCCGCTGAATGCGGAGGGACGGTTGTGGGTCTCTCCGGTGGGGATGTGGTTGGGGCCGAGCGGTGAGCGGGTGGTCTGGTTCGATGCGGATGGGCAGCGCGTCTGGGATTACAGCGAGGAACAGGCGGCGCGTCAAGCCGCGGAGAAAGCGCACCGGACCGCAGAAGATCGTGCGCGGAAGGAGCAGGCGGCGCGTCAAGCCGCAGAGGAACGGGCGCGGGAACTGGAGCGCCAGGTGCAGGAGCTTCAGGACCGCATGCGAGGCGCTTGACTGCGAGGAGCGGAAGGGAAGAACCGGGGACATAGCCCCGGTTCTATTCGAGAGGTATATGATAGTTCAGGAAACGGGTGGCCCGGCTGCTCATTCCCCTGCCATCCAACTTATACGACCAGTTCGGCTTCTTCATAGGCTGCCTCAACCGCTGCGATGGACGGGGTTTCGACCGGCTGCCCCTGACGGGCGGCCCGGCGCAAGCGGGATTCAGCTACGGCCAGTATATGCTCGGGTGAAGCTGATACGGCGGCTGCCGCATTGCCAAAGTTCATCCGGCCGGTCATATCTACGTTGTTGCTCCGCAGAGCGTGGGCCATGCCCGGAATGCGATGCGCCAGTTCACCAACGTTCCACTGTTCAATGTTCATCGTCCTCATGGTATTCCTGCTACTTTCTCCGTGTTCAAATGTACTCGAACGTACGCTTTGTCCATTTCCGAAATTCCTGCTTCATCCTGCACGGCGCTCTCAACCGAACGTCTGACACGCAGTCCACAGGCGCCTTTTACGTCCCGACGTAGCCACGACCGGGGACGACCAGTTCA
>DAOTUF010000403.1:0-5471 GCA_034437495.1 Chloroflexaceae bacterium
TAGCCCTGGCCCGCCGCAACGTGAAGATACGCCGCACCACTGGCGCGGTCTGCGGGTCTGCCACCACCCCGCGCTCGGCGTCCCGTCGGTAGCCGTAGGGGAGATTGCCGCCGCGCTCCCCATCCACCAGGCCGCGGGCGTTGCGGCCCGCCGTGGTGCGGGCCACGGTGGCGGCCCGTTCCAGTTCCAGGAGTGCGCCGAACATCTGCTGCACGAACTGACCTGTTGGCGTCGTCGTGTCCCACTGCTCCTGGCACAGCAGGAGGTACGCCCCCTGCGCGGTGATATCCTCGATGAGCCTGAGCACCAGGCTGCTGCTCGTGCCCAGGCGGTCCAGCGATGCCACGATGACCACCGCGACCGCCTGGCGCTGCACATCCTCGTACAGCCGACGGAGCGCGGGCCGCCGCGCCAGGCCCATCGTGCCAGGGACGCCCAGGTCCTCGTAGACGCCCACGACCTCGCAGCCCTTCACCAGCGCCATGGCCTGGGTTTGCTGCCGCTGCCCCTCCAGCGGGGGGCCATCGTCGGGGGCCGTCCGCAGGTAGAGACCGGCGCGGGGCCTGGTTATCGTCTGGGGGGTTGGTTTCTTGCGGGGCATGCTGTCGCCTGCTTTCTTGTTTGCCTATTCTGGGTGGCGGGGGGCTATTGGACTTCCTTACGGAAGTTTGAAGTGGCTCCGCGGGTCGGGTCAACTTCGCCCAGGATGACCGGCCAGCACCGGTCGCTCTCGTTGCGTTGGCTGCCGCGGTAGCGGTCTTCGTTCTCCAGGATACGCTGGACGCTCGAAGGATACCACTGTTTGCCGCGAGGGGGCGCGATGCCTTCCGTGTTGAGATAGGTTGCTACGGCACGATGCCCCAGGCGTTGCAACTGAAAGACCGTGCGAACGACCGCGGCGCGGGTCTCGTCCACCTCTAGCACCTTGGCAACCCGGCGATAGCCATACGGAATACGCCCCCCTCTGTCGCCGTCCTTCCTGGCCCGCGCCTGGCGACCGCCATTCGTACGCTCCAGGATATTGTCGCGCTCGAACTCTGCCAGCGCCGCCAGAATGGTTCGCATCATGCGCCCCACCGGCGTGCTCGTGTCAATGCGCTCCTTGACCAGCACAATCGTGCATCCCGTCTGCTCCAACCGGTCGTATAAGGCGAGCAGGAGCGAGGCTTTCCTGCCCAGACGATCCATGGCCGCCATGATGACGGTATCAATTTCATTCTGCTCAACCGCGTCGAGCAGGGAGGCCAGACCAGGGCGGTCTTTCTCGGTGAGCGTGCCCGATATCCCTTCGTCAACAAAGACGCGGATGACCGGGATGCCGAACGCCCTGGCATAGTTCTCACACTGAAACCGCTGGTCATCGAGGCCGTAGCCGTCAACCTGCTCTTCGGTGGAAACGCGCAGGTATATCGCAGCACGTTGCGGCGTTTCATGCCCTGGGAGTGGGGTATTCGTGCCCATAACCCAAGTATACCATCATTTCCCGTAACTCACGAGTTACGGAAACGCTTTTTTGTGCTTCCCCCCATCGTGTACGGGGAGGGGGTATGCGCGACCCCCATCAATGAAAACACCTCCCGATGTGAATGGGGGGGGAAGTTGCTGTATACACCATCACCCCCCCCTGGTGCGGCTCGTGTATTTTTGGGTGGTTTGCCCCTCTGGAATGCGCCAGAACCGCGGGGAAGGCGTACACGAACTTTGCTTGCGCGGGCTGCTGTCTTTTGGGGCGTGCTGATGGCCGAAAAGCGGGGAACCGCACGCGCTCTGTACGCAACCGCACGCTCCGGGCAGAGGTCTCACCTCCCACCTCCCCGGCGTCCGCGGGGGAACATCGGTCGCCCGCCTGCCGCCACCTCGTCCCCGTCCGTCACCCGTATCGGCGTGGAGTACGTCACCGTCACCACCACCTGGGTCACGCTGCCAGCGCGGATTTCCTCCACCACCTCGACCGACCCCTGCTGCTCCAGCATATGCACGCTGGCGTCCACGCGGCGGCGAAACGCCTGTCCCCCTTCTCCCCGCTCCGGACGGTGGGTGCGCGTGCTCCGAAAGAGGTATTTTTCCCCGTTAGCGTAGGTATAGTACTCGTTGCCGTAGTCATCTGCTGTGAGTTGTGTTGCCATAACGCTTGCAGTATAGCACAGAAGTTTGCTCCCAGGAATTTCTGTGCTATAGTACGCACAACGCACGAAACAAGGAGACCCGATGGATATCAGACACCCCAATGACTTCAAAACCAGACTGGCCGAACTGCGCGATCTGGAAGCCGAAGCCGACCGCATTCGGCACGCCATTCGGGAGACCCGCACGGCCCTGGCGTTCGACCTGCTCCAGCACGGGCCGGTGCAGGTGGATGGCATCAAGCTGCGCAGCCACCGCGACCCCCGGAGTGGCGCACCGGTGCTGGTCGTGGGAGGGCGCTGAGATGGACGCCCAGACCGCTGCCCTGCTCAAGCAGATGACCGATACCCTCACCGCCAAGCAGCGCGACTACCAGCGGTTTCTGGCCTACTACGACGGTGAAGCGATTACCCCCCTCGTCAGCGACCGCCTGCGTGAGGTGTACCGCGACCTCACCTTCTCGGTCAACGAAAACTGGGCCGCCGTGGTGGTGGACGCCGCGGCGGACCGGATCACCCTGGAGGGCTTTGGCTGCCAGGACGCCGGCGCACAGCGTGACCTGGATGACCTCTACGACCGCACGGGCCTGTACCTGGAAGCCGAAGACTGCTTCGAGCTGGCCCTGGTCTGCGGCGAAGCCTACCTGATCGCTGGCGTGGAGGACGAAACCATCGAAGTCTACGGCAACGAACCCTGGATGTGCCATCTCTTCTACGACCCGCAGCACCCCAACCTCCCCCGCCTGGGCTGCAAATGGTGGACGGAGCAGGGGACGCGCCACCTCAAGACCTACACCCGCGAGACGATAGTCGAATACGTTACCACGCACCGCAGCGATGGCTCCCCCGCTCAGTCCTGGGAGCAGATTGACCAGGCCGACAACCCCTTCGATGAGGTGCCCATCTTCCACCTGCGGACGCACCGCCGCGGGTCCCGCAGCGAACTCAAGAACATCATCCCGCTTCAGGATGCCATCAACGTCTTGCTGACCAACATGGTCGTGACCGCCGAGTTTGCCGCGGCCCCGATGAAGTACGTCATCTCCAACGCCGAGCAGGTGGAGGGGCTGATTTCGGCTCCCAATCGGATCTGGCACATCCCCGCAGGCAGCGGGATGGGCGACAGCACCCAGGTGGGACAGTTCCAGTCCGCCGACCTGGGCAACTACCTTGCCGTCATTGAGCACTTCATCACCGCCGCGTCCTCAATTTCGCGCACCCCGCGCCACTTCTTCCTGCACGGGATGACGCAACCGCCATCTGGCGAAGCGCTCAAAACGATGGAAGCCCCGCTAGTCTCGAAGGTGAGGGACCGCCTCGACCGCTTCACCCCCGCCTTGCAGCGGCTTGGGGCGTTCCTGCTCAAGCTGAACGGGAGCGCGGTGCCGACCGAACGGATAACCTGTCAGTGGGCCAGTCCCGCCACCGCGCAGCCACTCATTGATATGCAGGCAGAGAAAGCGCACCTGGACGCCCTGCTGGCGAAGCGTGAACTGGGGGTGGGGACCACGCAATGCCTGATCGAAGCGGGATACACCGAAGACCAGGCGAAAGCCTTTGCTGCCGAAGCAGAAGCAACCGCGCAGGATGCCGGCGCGGCGATGATGAACGCGATGAGCCGTGGCAAAGGTCTAACAAGAGAGGAGTAGACGGTGCCGACCACCCTGTCCCTTGCCAACCAGCAGCGCGAAAGCCTGCACCAGCAGGAGCAGGAAATTGCGCTCCAGCTTGCCCGTCGCTACACAGCGGCCTACCAGGAGCTTGAGACCCACCTGGCCGCGCTCAGTCAGGCCATTGAAGCGGCAGGCGACCAGGCCGACCCGCGCTGGCTCCAGCGCCAGCGCACCTACCAGCGGTTGCTCGACGGAGCACAGGGGGTGTTCGGGGATTACGGCGTTTACCTGGAACAGACGGTGGTGCAGCAGCAGGCCCAGGCCATGGCGCGGGGCCTGCACGATGGCCCTCTCCTGGTTGCCAGCAGTGGCATCAGCAACGTACGGCGGCCCGCGCAGGAGGCCACCCGCACCCTGACCACCCGACTGACCCGACGGCTCGAAGCGCTCGACCTGCGGCGGGTGCTGCCCGCCACGGTGGTGGACACCATCCAGAACGGGATACGGCGGGGAATGCGCCTGGGGCAGAGCGCGGGCCGCCTCCTGGGGCAGGTGAAACACGCCCTGGGGGGTCTCCTGGGGCGGATCATCAGCACCAACCGCACCGAGACAACCACGGCCTACCGCAGCGCGACGCACCTGGTCTACGAGACAAACTCCATCCGGAAATGGCAGTGGGCCGCGAGGATTGACCGCCGCCCGGCCCCGTGTGCGGCCTGCATCGCCCTGCACGGGCGGATCTTCACTATCAGTGAGCCGTTTGGCACCCACCCGAACTGCTTCTGCCTGGCGCTGCCGCTCCTGGACGGCGTGCCACCCCCTATCACCGAAGCGGGGTCGGCCTGGTTTGCCCGCCAGGATGATGCCACCATGCGCGACATCCTGGGGCCGTCCAAACTCCGCTCCTATCAGGAAGGCACCCTGACGCTGGATGCGCTGGTGGGGTATCGCGTTCACGAGACCTATGGTCCCGTTCGATGGGAACGGAGCCTGAGATCGCTCGGTCTGGAGGGATAGATGCTGAACTTCATTCTCAAACTGATCACCAAAATCGCGAACCTGGCAGGCAAGGATGGCGAGAAGGAGGTGAACATCCCCTGCAACGTCCATTCAGCCATCGCCACGCAGCACCCGGTCCACTGCCAGTACAAGGGGCGGGCACGGATTTGTGTCTTTGTGCGCCAGAAGGGGGGCCGGCGGGGAGCGCTGGTGCTGGCGCGGCAGAGCAGCCCGGCCTGGGGGTGGCGCTGCTTCTTCATCAGCCAGCTTGCCGTACGGGGATGGACCCGTGACTGAGGCCGAGGCACACCAGGTCATTCAGGGGTGCCTGCTGGTGCTGCTCTTCTGGGGGCACGACCCGGCGGCGCTGCTTGACGACCGCGAGTACGAAGCGGCAGAACTGGCGTTGATCCTGACCTACCTGGCAATCGGAGCCACGCTGACCGCCACCGCCCCGCTGGACCTGCCGGACGACCTTCCAGGTGGTAACTGGTGGTAGGACAAACGTGTGGTGTTTTTGTGCTATAATGCCGGTATGCAGACGCAGAATACCTCCACTACCCATACCGAGGAATCACAGGGGCCAGTCACGGTCCCTGTTGTGACGGATGTGACGGATGTGCCCGACGCGCCCAACGCGCCCAACACGCCCAACACGCCCAACGCGCCCGACACGCCCGACACGCCCGACACGCCCAACACGCCCAACGCGCCCGATGCGCCCAACGTGCCCAAC
>DAOTUF010000404.1:0-5168 GCA_034437495.1 Chloroflexaceae bacterium
GGGAGATGTCATCAAAGCGGGGGGCGGGCTTATCCGCGTGATTGCGCGGTTTCACCACCAGCGCATTGATGACATCTCCCTGTCGGGGGACTTTACGCTGCTGCCCGCCGTAGCCGTCGGCGCTATCGAACAGGCCGTGCGCGGGTTGGAATACGCGGGGCCGCTGCTGGTCTCCCGTATCCAGGAGGTCTATACGCTGCTGAATATCACCTCGCCGGGCGTCACGCCCGACGATTTTGCCGCGGCTATCCGGGCCGCAGCCGGGCCGGAAGGGGAAGGGTAAGAGCACAGAGAGGGGAAGTCTCAGAGACGTATTTCTTATGATGACAACGAACAAAAAACCAGCACCAGGTTCATTGGCTCAGGCAGCCAGAAGCATGCTCGCTGCGTTCGGGATGATGGTGGGCACCATCGTGACCGGGGTGGGGACCCGAAAACCGGTATCGCGCCCGGCCCCGACCCTCGTCGGGCAGCCGGTGGGCAGCACCAACCGGGGGACCACCACCGCAAACCGTCCCCGGGCGGTGAAATGGGGCAAGGTCATCGACCAGACGCGCTGCATTGGCTGCCACGCCTGCACGACCGCGTGCAAATCGGAAAACCGGGTGCCGCTCTCCGTCACGCGCACCTATGTCAAATATGTGGAAGTGGGGCAGTTTCCCACGGTCCGGCGGGTCTACCAGGTCAACCGGTGCAACCAGTGCGATGACCCGCCCTGTGTGCAGGCGTGCCCGACGGGGGCGATGTTCACACGGACCAACCGTATCGTGGACTTCAACAAGTCGCGCTGCATTGGCTGCAAAGCCTGCATTGCCGCCTGCCCCTACGACGCCATCTTCATCAACCCGGAGGACCACTGCGCCGAAAAGTGTAACTTCTGTGCCCACCGCCTGGAAGTAGGACTGGAACCCGCCTGTGTGGTGGTCTGCCCGGTCGAGGCTATCGCCGTGGGCGACCTCAACAACCCCGACACACGCGTTGCCCGTACGGTGCAGCGGGAGGCGGTGACGGTGCGCCGACCGGAGAAGGGCACCCAACCGAAGCTCTTCTACCAGGGGTCTCACCAGGCCACGCTCAACCCCATCGCGGCCACGCGGCCCGGCGGGGGGGTGTTTCTGTGGAGCGAGCAGAAACAGGGGGGGCAGTATGTCGTTTCTGGCCACCCGACGGGCAGTCCAAAAGAAAAAGAAGGGGAGGAAAGCGCAACAAAGACGCTCGTGGCGTATGATGTGCCGCACAAAGCTCCGTGGGACTGGCGGGTCAGCCTCTATACCTGGACCAAGGGCATTGCATCGGGGGCCTATCTCGCACCGATGCTGCTGGTGGCGGCGGGGAAGGTGCGGGCCGATAGCCCGCTCTGGCAGTGGGTTGCTCCCATCGTGGCGGGGGGGGCGCTGGCGGACACCGGCCTCATCTTGATTTTTGAACTGGAGCACCCGGAGCGATTTCACTACCTCTATGTGAAACCGCAGCGAGAAAGCTGGCTGGTCAAGGGGTCGGTGGTGATTACGGGGTATGGGGCGGCGCTGGCGGCCCACTTCGTGGCGAATATGCTGCCCGGCAGCCGTTCGCTGCACAAACTCCTGATGGCGGCGGGGCTGCCAATGTCTGCGCTCACCGCCACCTACACGGCCTACCTGTTTGCCCAGGCCCGCGGACGCGACCTGTGGCAAACCCCGCTCCTGGTGCCGCACCTGCTGGTGCAGGCGTTGCAGGCCGGGGCGGGGGCGATGCTGCCGCTGGCGGCAATCTTCGACCGGTCGGCGGTCAAACCGCTCGGATGGGTGCTCGCGGCAAGCAACCTGGCCCACCTGCTGCTTACCCTGGGCGAAACCACCCTGCCCCACCCGACCGAGCACGCGCACCTCGCCACCTGGGAGATGGTGCAGGGGCGATACCGGCGGTACTTCTGGGCAAGCGTGGCGCTGTCTGCCATCGGGGTGCTGGCTCCGACGCTCGGGGTCGCGGCGGCTCCCCCGGCCCTCGCCGGGACGCTTGCCTATGAGCATGCGTATGTTCAGGCCGGCCAGTCCGTTCCATTAGCCTGACCTGTGTTATACAAGGAGAGAGGATGACGACGACGAATCAATTGAATAAGCGCCTGGTTGTGGCCCGCACCGAAACCGAAGAGCGCGGCGAGACCTTCTACCCGGGTGCAAGCCGCATTCACCTGGCGGCATTTCCACCCCGAGAGCGGTGGGACCACTGGGTTGAACTCGACGCCAAAGCCTGGCCGCAGCGCGTCGAACGCCGCTATATGCTCGTGCCGACCACCTGCTTCAACTGCGAAGCGGCGTGCGGACTGCTGGCCTACATCGACAAAGAGACGTTTCAGGTGCAGAAGTTCGAGGGGAACCCGGAGCACCCCGCCTCACGCGGACGCAACTGCGCCAAAGGCCCCGCCACGCTCAACCAGGTGACGGACCCGGACCGCATCCTCTATCCGCTCAAGCGGGTGGGCAAGCGCGGCGAAGGGCGGTGGGAACAGGTGAGTTGGGACGAGGCGCTCGACACGATAGCCCGGCGCATCCGCACCGCCCTGCACGAAAAACGGCACAACGAGATTATGTACCACGTCGGGCGGCCCGGCGAGGATGGCTACACCGAGCGCATTCTGGCGGCGTGGGGCGTGGACGGGCACAACTCCCATACCAACGTCTGCTCCTCGAATGCGCGGGCAGGCTACCAGTTCTGGTCGGGCATGGACCGGCCCTCCCCCGACCACGCCAATGCCCGCGTCATCTTGCTGGTCTCATCGCACCTGGAGACGGGCCACTACTTCAACCCTCACGCGCAGCGTATCATTGAAGGGCGGCAGAATGGCGCAAAGTTGATTGTGCTGGACCCGCGCCTCTCCAACACGACTACCCACGCCGACTACTGGGTTCCTTCGCAGCCCGGTTCAGAGGCGGCCATCTTGCTCGCCTTCGCCAACTACCTCATCCAGAACGACCGCTACAACCGGGCGTTTGTGGAGCGCTGGTGGAACTGGCGGGAGTATCTGGAGGCGGAGCACCCGCAAAAGCCGCCGACCTTCGAAACCTTCGAGGCGGCGCTCAAGGAGCAGTACCGGGGCTATACCTTTGAGATGGCCGCGCAGGAGTCGGGGTGTGATGCTCGCCAGTTGGAGGAGATTGCGCAGGTGGTGGCGACCGCGGGAACGCGCCTCTCCACGCACAACTGGCGCAGCGCTGCGGCCAGCAATATGGGGGGGTGGCAGGTGGCCCGCACGCTCTTCTTCCTGAACGCGCTGCTCGGCGCGGTCGCGACGGAGGGCGGCACCTACCCCAACTCCTGGAACAAGTTCGTCCCCAACCCCATCTACCGTCCGCCTCATCCCCACACCTGGAATGAAGTCATCTGGCCGCCGGAATATCCGCTCGCCATGAACGAACTGTCGTTCCTGATGCCCCACCTCGTCAAGGAGGAGCGCGGCAAGGCGGATGTCTATTTCACACGGGTCTACAACCCGGTCTGGACCAACCCCGACGGCTTCTCGTGGATTGAGATGCTCACGGATGAAGCGCAGGTCGGGTTGCACGTGGCGCTCACGCCCACCTGGAACGAAACGGCCTACTTTGCCGACTATATCTTGCCGATGGGGTTGGCGTCGGAGCGCCACGACACCCACTCGTTCGAAACGCACGACGCCCAGTGGATTGGCTTTCGGCAGCCGGTGCTGCGGGCCATGCGTGAACGGATGGGGCAGCCGGTGCGCGACACCCGCGAGGTCAACCCGGGCGAGGTGTGGGAGGAAAACGAGTTCTGGATGGACCTGACCTGGCGCATCGACCCGGACGGGAGTATGGGCATTCGGCAGTATGTCGAGTCGAAAAAGCAGCCCGGCACCAGGCTCTCGGTCGATGAATACTATGCCTATATGTTTGAAAACTCGGTGCCGGGACTGCCCGAACGGGCGCAGGCCGAGGGGCTAACCCCGCTCGAATTTATGCGGCGCTATGGGGCGTTCGAGGTGCAGCGGGGGATAGGCCCGCTCTACGAGCAGGAGATTTCTGCGGCGGAACTGGAGGAGACGGCCACCGACGCCACCGGGCGGGTCTATACGAAGGCTCCGAAACCAGCATCGCCAAACATTGCCCCCCAACCAACGATTGAACCGGATGCAGACGGGCGGCGGCGCGTCGGCATCGAGCAGGATGGGAAGGTGCTGCGCGGGTTTCCCACGCCAAGCGGACGGTTGGAGTTCTATTCGAGCACCCTGGCGGCATGGGGGTGGGAAGAGTATGCCATCCCGACCTATATCAAGAGCCACGTCCACCCGGACTACCTGAAGCCCGGCCAGATGGTCTTGCTCTCGGCCTTCCGCATCCCGGTGCAAATCCACACCCGCAGCGCCAACGCGAAATGGCTGGATGAGATTGCCCACACCAACCCGCTCTGGATCCACCCGAATGACGCCGAACGCCTGAACGTGCAGACGGGCGACCTGGTACGGGTCGAAACCGAGATAGGGTATTATGTCGTGAAAGCCTGGGTGACGGAGGGGATACGCCCGGGGGTGGTGGCGTGCAGCCACCACATGGGGCGCTGGAAGATCCACGACCACGGGCAGCGGCAGTTGATGGCAACCGTGCGCCTGAACCAGGAGGGGAGCCGCTGGACGATGATGCAGCGCAAAGGAGCCGAGCCGTATGCATCACCCGACAGCGACACCATGCGCATCTGGTGGAGCGATGTGGGGGTCCACCAGAACCTCACCTTCCCCGTCCAGGCCGACCCCATCTCCGGGCAGCACTGCTGGAACCAGGCGGTGTCCGTTCGCAAGGCGGAGCCGGGCGACCGCTATGGCGATATTGCGGTCGATACGCAGCAGTCGTTTGCGGTCTATCGGCAGTGGTTGGAGAAGACGCGCCCGGCCATCACCTTTTCGCCTGACCGCACCCGCCGACCCTACTGGTTGCAGCGTCCACTCAAGCCCGCAAAGGAATGCTATCAGCTTGTGGATGTGGACGAGCCAGAGAAGCCTTGAAAGGGAAGCGGGTTTCTATGGAATTGTTTCGCACTCTTGCAACCTTTGCCGAGCCGCCGGGAGCCGAAACGGGTCGCCTGGCGGACCTGTTGGAATTGGGGGAGCAGCCTTCCAGAGCCGACTACACCGACCTGTTTGTGCTGCAACTCCCGCCCTACGCCTCGGTGTACGTGGGGGC
>DAOTUF010000405.1:0-3006 GCA_034437495.1 Chloroflexaceae bacterium
GACCGTGACCACGCAGGCTCCTCCCCACACGGCGAGGGGCCGCAGGAGATGCAGCATACGGACGACCCGTGTCCTGGGCCACCAGGAGCGTAGGGTCTGGTTTTCTGGTTCTTCTTCGGGGTGCGGCTCTCTGCCGCTGACGAACGCCAGCACCACGACCACGGGCAGGAGCGCCAGGGCGGGCGACTTGCTCAGGATAGCCAACCCCGCGCAGCTTCCGGAGAGCACCAACCATCTGAGACGCAGCGGGGAGGGGGAGGGATGGGAGGGGGAGCGGGGTTGGTTCCAGAAGACACAGGCCGCCAGCAGGCTCAGCGTCCCGAAGGTTCCCGCCAGCATATCGACATGGAGCAGCCGGCTGTAGCCGATGAGAAAGGGGTCCGTTGCCCAGAGCAGCGCCGCCAGCAGCGCGACCAGGGCGGGAAAGAGCCGCCGCAGAAGACTATACCCCAGGATGACGCCCGCAGTGTGGGTCAGCGCCACGGGAAGCTGCATCAGCGCCAGCATCGTCGGGAAGGGGGTCTCGTGCAGGAGACCCCACGCCCGCAGCACTCGGCGGAGCACCACACCCACTGCGCCAAGCCACATGGTCGTGACGCCGGGGTGGGTCGAGATGGCCGTTGCCGCCTCGTCACCAGATTGCAGCGCGAGGAGAAAGGTTTCGGAGCGGTCTATCCAGAACTCCGCTTCGTCATGGGTAACGAACAGGCCCAGGTCCAACACCCGCGGGAGCAGCGCCGCGAGGCCGACAAGCAGGAAGCTGAGCACAACGAGGGGGAGGGGGAATGACCATGGATTGAATAACGGATTGAATGGGTTTCGCTCGTGTTTCACGGGTCTGCTGCCTGCTACGGTATAACGACCGGCTTCAAGAAGAGCACATTGTTCCCATCGTCGGGGGTGTCTGGTTGGGGGGGAGCATGCAGGGGCAGGCGGGTCGTCTCGCCGGGTCGGGACAGTCCCAGGGCAAGCCAGTACATTCCCTCGGGTCCATCCACCCGCACCGGAATGGGGTAGTGGCGGGTCAGAAAGCGGCCCGGTTCCCAGGAATGGGTGGGGAAATGCGCTCCCCCCGGCGGAGCATCAATCTGCCCGACATGCTCCCCCTGTTCGTTGAAGACATGGACGAAAAACAGGTAGTCGTGGGCAATGGGAGCGAGGGCCTGCCACTGCGCAGTGAGGGTCAGCACCCCGCTGCTTCGCACGGCAGACGTATCCATATCATACCCCCGCAAACGGATGGTCTCTCCGAAGCGAATGTCGGGAGGGAGGGTGTGCGTGATGGGGGGCGGCACCTGATAAATCCAGGCATAGGTCACGCCGTGGATAGAAACGGTGTGCAGGGGGATGGCCTGACCATAGAACTGGTCGAAGGGGGGAGAGGGGGGGCCAGTGAGGACATTGCGGAGGTAGACCACAACGTAGCCGGTCTTTTCTGGCAGGCTCCCCTCGTCGGAACCGCGGGCATAGGCTCCCTCCCGCAGGTAGGGGTGGAGTGGACGCACCATGGTGCTCATCGTGACCACGCCGGTGATGTTCGGCTGCTGGTTGAGCCACCGCGCCACCTGCTCAAGCCCCTCCCCCGCACCCACCAGGAACGTCCGCACCCCGGCCCTGTGACCGCCAAGCACCTGATTGAACGAAGCGATACCATAGGGGTGCCACCAGGCACCATTGAGCAGGGCGAGCAGCGCCACCACCCCCACTCCCCCCACCACGAAGGGCGAGGGACGGAGGATTCTGGTGGTTGGTGCTTCCCCTTCGGGAGTTTCCGCCCGGGGTCCCCTGCCGATGACCCCCATCAATCCAGCCGCAGCCAGGATATCGACCGCGGGGAAGACCGGCACCAGGTAGCGATTCAGCTTCTTGGGGAAGAGGCTCATTGCCAGCACAAACAGGATGACAAACCCGGCCAGCACCGCCAGGTTCCGAATCAGGAGTCGGGGGTCGGGGGTCGCCGGGTGCCTGGTCCTCTTCACGGTGAGGGGGGGGAAGGCGGTGAGGGGAAGGAGCAGGAGACCAACCAGCGCCAGAGGGGTGGTCCGCAAGGCCAGCGCCACCGCGTAGAAGCGCGGGCCAGGCTCATCCACCTCGCGCCCCAGGAAGAAGTTTCCCTGAATATGGGGGCTGCCCCCTTCAACCTCGACGCCTACGCGCAGAACCTCCAGGACGCGGGCCGGGTCGGCCCAGACCGCAGGCCAGGCGAGAACTGCCGTAAGCACCCCGGCGGTTCCCCAGACGATGAGCGGGCGCAGGCTCCCTCTGCCCTGAACGGCAAATGCCAGCAGCACAACCACCGGGAGCACAACCACGCCCGGTGATTTGCTCAGGACAGACAGAGCCGCCCATGCCCCGGAGAGAACGAGCCAGAGGAGGCGGGGGGAGTGGTTCCAGTAGGCGCAGGCCGCGAGAATGCTCAGAGTAGCGAACGTCCCGGCCAGGCCATCGACGTGCAAAATACGGTCGAAGGCAACCACGAACGGGTCGGTGGCCCAGAGGAAGGCCGCAAGGGCTGCAAACAGGGGGGGAACCATCCGGCGCAGCAGCGCGTAGCCCAGGAGAACGCCCGCGCTATTGACGAGCGCCACCGGCAGCCGCATGAGCGTCAGAATGGTGGAGAAGGTTTCTTCTTTCAAGAGACCAGCGTCGAAGAGCGTGTCGCGCAGGAGGATGCCCGCGCTCCCGCACCACATCGTGGTGACGCCCGGATGGGTGGTGATGGCGGTGGCGGCAAAGTCGACGGACTGGATGGCCCGCAGAAATACATCCGAACGGTGGAACCAGTACTGAACTTCATCTTCGTTGGCGAAACCGCCGAGGTCGAGCAGGCGCAGGGACAGGGCCGTCAGGCCAATGAGCAGATAACTGAGCACGACCCAGACCCACGGGGAGCGAACAGGAGCAGCCTTTTTCATAGAAATGGCGGCGCAGGAAACCACCTGCTTCGTGCTGGTGGAGGAAGCGCCGCCGCCATCCTTTCTTTTGCTCCAACCATTCCACAACGTC
>DAOTUF010000406.1:0-6403 GCA_034437495.1 Chloroflexaceae bacterium
GAGCGGTCCCGTTGACTGCCGCGGGGACCGGGGTGGGAGCCGGAGCCGGGGCAGCAGGGGGCAGGTTCAGCGGTGGCACCTCCTGCTGTCCGGCGGTGGGGGGAGGGAGAACGTTGGTCGCACCACCCGGGCCGGGGTCGCGGCCAAGCCACAGAAACGACACCTGCACCCAGTCATTCCGCGTCATCCCCAGGTCATCCCAGAACGTACCATCGGCAATGTCTATCCCGTTCGGGTCGCGGATCATACGCCCGAACTCATCCCGCCCCCCATTGTAGCCCTCAAGGTAGGCCGCCTGCGCCATCGGCACCCCCACCGGCAGGTCGCGGTAGCGGCGGTTGGGCGACCAGTAGTCATCATTGGTGTTCCACGGGCCAACGTCCCAGACCGGCACCACCACCGAGCGCCCCTGGTAGGTCAGCCGAACCTGATACTCATGCCCCTGGTAGGAACAGAGCGCACTACGCGACGGCAGCGCCACAAAACGGTCGCGGGGCTGAATGATGTGCCCGTTGGCGGTTCCGTGCCCCACCAACCCCTCGCGGGTCGCAAAAATCGTGTAGGTCGGCGCAAGCCCCTGGTCATCCTGGGCCGGGGGCCGCGCCTGCACCTGGGCAACCGATAGGGTCAGCACCAGCATGATGACCATGGCCAGGGCATACCGAAGGACACTCCGCTTCATCATCGCTTCTCTTCCTCCTGGACCACTGAGGTGATGCGTTTCACTCCCCGCCGACGCTCAGGTTGTCGAAGGTCTGGATAGCTGCAACCCACACCGGCCCGGCATTCAGTTCAATTTCCCGATTCTGCCCGTCGTACCAGCGGAGCGGCGCAGCCGCCGTAGGCTTGCGCCAGCGCACCTCCCGCTGTATCCCGTCCATGAAGACGCGGGCGCGGCCTTCACCAATGACCTGGACTTCCAGGCGCTTTTCCGGGTCGCCCGGGATGAGCGCCTCCGCAACTTCCATCACGACAATATTCTTGAACCAGACCTGCTGCCCGTTCTCCTCGTCAATGTGGGGAGAACCGTGGCGAAACCGCAGGTAGCCATTGGTCTGCGGGTCATATTCCCAGGCCAGCGCCTCCGTCATTCCGCCCTGGAAGGTGTAGAAATAGTCGAACCGCTGGCTGGCTGGTCGCTGGTCAGGGGGAGCATCATGCTTGAAGAGAAAGCCCTGTTCGGCCATCTCACCCGCGCTCGCCCCGACCCCCGCCTCGGTCACGAAGGACTGGAGCAACGCACTGTTCGTGTAAAGGTTGTGCGGGGCCTCGCGTGAGGTGTTGCGGTAGAAGTAGCTCTGTGTAGCCTGGTGCAGCGCGTCCATATTGGCAATCTCCGTGGCCGACTCCGCCAGGCTCAACCCCCCCGGCGACCCACCGGCATGGACGAACACCGCGTCTAACCCCATCGCCCACTGGACAAAGTAGGTGCGCGTGCTCCGCACCGGCCCGATAACGGCAGCCTCCGGCGCAACCCTCGGCGCATACACCCCCATATAGCGCGTGATGCCATATTCGGCAAGTGCTTCGAAGACCATCACCGCCTGGTTCAACCCGGCCTGGGGATACGCCCGCGGATGGTTGTCGAACATCACAGCAATCAAGCGCTGCGGAATCTGCCCACGCGCCAGCGCCCGCTCACCTGTTGGTTGGGGGGTCGGAGTGGGAGAGGCCGTGGGAGGCAGGGTTTCGGTGGGAGAGAGGGTGGCCGTAGGAATGGGGGTTTCGGTCGGGGAAGGGGTGGCCGTAGGAGTGGGGGTTTCGGTAGGAGGCGAGGTCGCCGTTGCCGTGGGGGGGAGCGGGGAGGGAGAGACCGTCGGGGTTGGTACGGCGGTGGGATTGGATGATACGACCTCCGACGCCGACGGTTGCTGCGGGGCCGATGACACCCCCGGCTCACCCGTGCAGCCAACCAGCACGAGCGCCAGCCCCGCCAGCACGAAGTAGATAAACCACGAATACGGATATGGGCATAAGTATGGGTGTTTTTGCATCATCATACACTTTTTTCAAACCCGGTCCAAACTTCTCCAAACAGGCGTCTATTCTACCACAAACCCGCCACCTGACCGTCAGGCTACAGCCGTCCCTTCCCCTTGAGTTCCAGGTAGGTATTGATGACGCTCACGGTCAGCCGGTCGGCGGGGACATCCAGGGTCATCACTCCACTACGGTTCAGCGTATCGAGCACCACCTGCCGCTCATCCCGCAGCATCTCCGCCACAGCCCGCTGGTAGACCTCGCTGCTGGTGCGGACCGGCTGCCCGACCAGCCGGGTGATGTTGGGGTCGCTGATGGTCACGCAGATGGGGAGATGGCGACGGGCCAGGTGGGTCAGGTTGGCAATAAGCGGACGCGCCGCGTCGAGCGTCACCAGGTCGGTGAAGACCACAATGAGCGACCGGCGCTTGATTTTCAGGCCAAGGTAGCTCAGGGCATGGGCGTAGTCGGACTCGACCGGCTGAATCTGGACATTGTAGAGAGCTTCGAGCATGTGGTAGAACTGGCCTTTGCCCCGCCGGGGAGCCAGGTAGTGTGCCACCTGGTCGGCAAAGGTCAGCAGCCCGATGTGGTCGCCCTTGAGCTGCGCCACGTAGGAAAAGAGCAGCGAGGTATTAAGGACGTGGTCCAGCTTTGCCAGGTGGTCAACCGCCGGGCGCATGAGCCGCCCGGTGTCGATGACGCTCACCACATACTGGCTCCGCTCCGTCTCATATTCGGCTGCAATGGGCTTGCCCGACCGCGCCGTAGCCTTCCAGTTGATGCGCCGAAACTCGTCATCGGTGTTGTATTCGCGCAGTCGCTCAAATTCGCTGCCCGCGCCAAAGAGGTGCGCGTGACGCAGCCCCAGTTCAAACAGCAGCCCCTTCTGCGCCATCAGGTCATACTTGCGGATTTCCAGCACGTTGGGGTAGACCTTCACCGCCGAGCGGGTGGGGTAGCGGGTCTGGCGAATGAACGTGCGGAACTGGCTGTAACAGCGCAGGTTCGTATCTTGAAACTGGTAGTCTCCCCGCTGGAGCGGGCGAACGCGATAGCGAGCCTCGAAGATGTCATAGGGGGGGAGGGTGCCACGGACGAAGACCGTATCAGCAGGGAACTGGTGGGGGTATTCATCTCGCAGCACGAAATGGATGGTCTGGTCGCTGCGGTTTGCCAGAAGCACGGTGATGAGGTTGTCCGCCCCGAGCGAGAGCCGGCTATCGTGGAGCCGCTCCACCTCGATGGCTCCCGGGCGCGGGGTCAGGACGATATCTGCCCCGACAAGGACCACGACCAGGAGAAAGTAGGTCAGGGCGAACCAGACCAGCGACGGAACCAGGGATGCTCCGGCCAGCGGCAGTGCCCCGAGCAGCAGCAGGATAAGCAAGCGGTAGGTTGGTATCATGGCAGTAGATCCATTCCCCTCTCCAGAAAGCCCGGAAGCGGGCATTCCTCATTTTCACGTCCCCTTCACGCCCCCCTCACGCCCCTCTCACGCCCCCTTCACGCCCCCTTTACGCATCGCGGCGCACCTCCAACCCCGCTCTGGTGAGCGCTCCCTGAGCAATCGAACCGGTTAAAAACGTATAGAGTTCCTGGGCGGCCTGCGGCACCCTGCGGGAGCGCAGGCGCACCGTATACCACTCCTGGTGCAGCGCAGCCCCGGCGAAGTCCACGAGTTCCACCGGTGTCAGGCTATTCTTCTGGGGGAGGCGCGTTCGGGGGACAAACGCCAACCCGACTCCTTCCCCCACGCTCTGGAGCATAGCGACCATGCTGGTCGTCTCCAGGGCAATATGTAAATCGTTGGCGGGTACCCCGCGTCGGCGCAACCCCTCTTCGATGGTGCGGCGCAGTGGCGACTCGCTGCACGGGAGCACCAGAGGATGGCCCCGCAGCATGCCGGGCGTCACCTCGGCCTCCTGGAGGATGGGATGGTCGGGGGGAGCCAGCAGGTCCAGTGGCTCCCGTCCCAGACTGCACGATTCCCACCCCCGCCGCCGCTGGTGCTCTTCAAAAAAGAGGAGCGAGAGATGTTGCGCTGCCAGCGCCTCAAGCAGGACCTCCCCCGGCGCAACCCGAATCTCCACCGCAACATCGGGGAAGCGCATCAGGAAGCGGGCTATCAGGGGGGGGAGCAGGTGTTCCCCGCTGTTCGAGGTGCAGCCAATGACCACTCGTCCGGTGACGTGCCCCTTGAGCGCCTGAATATCCTGTTCGGCTCGCTCCGAAAGGGCGACCAGTTCGCGGGCCGCCGCAAGCAGCACCTCGCCCGCGTGCGTGAGGATCATGCGCTGTCCCACCCGGCGGAACAAGCGGATATCGCCCAGTTGCTCTTCCAGGGAGCGGACGTGCATACTCACGGCAGGCTGCGACATGTGCAGTTGCTCGGCTGCTGCGGTGTAGTTCCCGGCCTCCACGACCGCTAGAAAGGTTCGCAGGTGGATGGTGTTGAGCACCTGTGCTCCTGTTATGCTCCGGTGTAAAAGAATCCCAGGCCGACCATCACATAGACCGCGAGCAACTGCGCTCCCTCCAGCCAGTTGCTCTTCCCATCCTGAGAAACAATGGTCGCCAACAAGACCGACATGGTGAGCATGGCAATCTCGAACATGCTGAAAAACAGGGTCATCTGGTGCCCGAAGAACAGGCTGATGAACACCAGGAGCGGGGCCACCAGGAGCGCAATTTGCATGCTCGAATTGAGCGAAATCGCCATAGAGAGGTCCATTTTGTTCTTGATGGCAACCTGAACGCCGACGATGTGTTCGGCCACGTTCCCCACCAGCGGGATGATGATAACCCCCAGGAACAGCTCGCTCACCCCTAGCTGCTCGACGACCGGTTCTACCGCCCCGACCAGAAATTCGCTCAGGAAGACGATACCGAGCGTGCTGATAGCCAGCACCCCGATGGATACGGGGATGCTCCACTTTGCCTGGTGCGCCTCCTCCTCTTCGCTGTGGTCGTCCACGCCGACGGGGGTTCGCTTTTCGGTTTCGGGTCGCTGAAACGAGAAAATCAGGCTCAGGACATAGACCAGTATCAGCACGGCGGCAACCCCCAGGCTGAGGTCGTTGAGCGCCGGGTCCGACACGACCGTGCTATACACATCCAGCTTGCCCAGGTGGATTTCGTGCAGCACTTCAAAGAGGGTGGGGACCATCAGGCCGATGACGGCAAGGGTCATCATCGACGTAGCCACCCCCGCCGCCGGGCGGTCAAACTGCTGGATACCGTGGCGCAGGCCGCCAAGCAGCATACTCAGCCCCATAATCAGCAGCAGGTTGCCCAGGATGGAGCCAGTGATGGAGGCTTTGACCAGTTCGATCTTGCCCTGACTGAGTGCCACTACGGTGATAATCAGTTCGGCGGAGTTGCCCAGGCTGGCGTTGAGCAACCCGCCGACCTTCGGGCCGGTGTGGATGGCAAGCTCTTCGGTGGCTTCGCCAAGCAGCCCGGCCAGAGGCACCAGGGCAATGCAGGAAAAAACAAAGATCAGGATATCGTCATGCAGGACAAACTCGGCCAGAAATGCCAGCGGAACAAAGATTAGCAAGTAGCGTAACCAGTTCAATGGATGGGTCCTTTCTTTCTTCTCTTCTTCTCAACTCTGCTCTTACCGTTTGTGCATCACCAGAACACGTTCAAAGGTTGTGGTGCGAGTTCGTCGTCGTGAGCGCCGTTCATCAGGAATACAATCCTCGTAGATGTGGTCGGTAACAAGTTGACGCTGAGTCACTTCGGACGCTAACTCCGAGAGGATTTCGGCGGTGCACCAGGTCTTACCGTTTTGGGAAACATCGCCCAGGACCAGGATGCAGTAACCATCTTGCTTCAAGACTCGACACATCTCCCGGAGACATACAGACATCTGAGGAAGATAAACCTTGCGGTTGGCAGTTAAAGAGGCATCCAGTTTCTTCCAGTCTTCGCAACCAAGAAACCACAATCGAAGCCGGTTGTCACGAGCATAGTCCAGGGCCCCAAAATACGGAGGGCTTGAGATAATCCCGTCAACAGCTTCGTCCTCGATGGGCAAATCCATCGCATTGACCTGCCACACCTGGTACTGACGATTGCGCCAATGATCGGGTATCATCGGACGACGGTACGCCCGCCGGACTTTCGCCAGGAGCCTTGATCGGAGGTCACGGTACGAATACATCTCAGGGAAGATGTCAGGCGGATATTTTGTCTTTCGCTTGTAGGGAACAAGATGACTGGCTGGATAGGAAAGGAAACCGGGACGAACATGATGGAGGATGCCCAGAATGCAGGCCATCAGGAAATAGCCTTCCTGCTGATGGAGTATGTGAAAGGCCGCCAGGACTTCGCGGAGCGTTTGCGGGTGGAAGAATTCGCGCACCCATACAGGGACATGGCTCAGGTCAACCGATGGAGATACCTGCTCAACCGT
>DAOTUF010000407.1:0-14781 GCA_034437495.1 Chloroflexaceae bacterium
TCCGTTGACCCACTCGGCGTGGGTGTCTTCGTCCGACCAGGCAAGAAACTGCTCATAGCTCATCCTGAGCCGCTGTTCGCCGGTGCGGGGAGCCAGCGGGGGCGCTGCCATCAGTTCGGTCATGTGCTCACCCTTTCTTTAGCTTTCCATCTCAGGTCCAGAGGGCTATCATGCTCCCAGAGCCGGTCACATCCCATTCGTTCCGGGTAGGACGTGGGGGAACAGGAGCATGTTGCACCAACCCCCAATCTATGGTATGGTTCCTGTAGCAACATTGTACCACTCTTTCAATGCACCCGAATCTTTCCATACCTATCGGTAAAGGCGGAGAGGACGATGGACGAGGAACAGATTGCCGAATGGCTCTACGAGGGAGCCGTAGCCGTGCGCGAGGGCAAGCGGGCCCGCGCCCGTGAACTGCTCATGAAGGTTGTTGAGATTGATGAGCGCCGGGAAGAAGCGTGGCTCTGGCTGAGCGGGGCGGTGGAAACCCTGGAAGACCAGGAGACAGCCCTGCTGAATGTGCTGGATATCAACCCCCACAACGAGCATGCGCGGCGTGGGGTACAGATTATCAAAGCCTACAAGAAGTCAGCTACCCACCGCTAAAGCGGGTAGGCTTGTCCCTGGCGCGACGGCAACGCCGTCTCCGAGACAATAGGCGGGCTGACAGCCGCCCTGAACGGGTCTGTCCGACAGGACACGTTGACCATTTTACCGGGCAGACGCTTTCCTGCCCGAACCAGCAATGTTCAGTTACTCAGGTGCAAGTGCAAGAACCGTTGGCTCGTTTGCACGAGTGTCCACGCACACCTGTGCCTATTCTAGCAGAAAGGCAGGGCTTTGGCAATGGGCTGAAGCCGCTGAAGCCTGGCGCTTCCTTCCTCCCAGTGGCTCAAGCTCCTGATGCTCACGCGCCTGAAGGCAAGCAGCCGTGATGGTTTGTGGGAGCACGGTGCTCAAGTCTGAGGGACCGGCAGCACCATCAACTCCCGCCCAAACAAGGTCAGGCTTCTTCCCCCTTCGTCTGTGACTGCCATATCATCCTCAAGGCGAATGCGCCCCCCCCCGATACCCTCAACATAGATATCAGGTTCAATGGTAAAGGTGGAGCGGCCATCTGTGCCGCCAGCGTGTGCATCTGCTGCACCAACGCCCGCACGCGCTGGTGTGCTCCCACCAGCAGGTCAGCAATAGTTTGCCTGGCGCTTAGAGAACCCTCGACACAAAGGGCATGCTGCGGATGATGGCGGCAGCAGCGAAGCAGAGCACCACCCCGACACCCGCCACCAGGCTGAATTTGAGCATGTTTTCCAGCCCGGTGTCCCGCAGCATGACCGCAAGCGCCACAATGATGGGCGTATGGATAAGGTACACCGCATAGCTGTGGTGCGCGAGGAACCTGCCCACCTGTCCCGACCCGTTGAAGACGCGGCGGAAGAGCACCATCACCCCCAGGCACAGCCCGACCGCCGTGACGGAGTCCCAGAGCGCATAGACCCCCGACTGCCACTGCCCCCCACCCAGAAACTGACCCCCAAGGCCGCCAAAAAAGGCCAGCGGGAACAGCAGAACAAAGGCCACCACCGCGACCACCACGCCGATGACGCCCATGGAGCCGGGCAGCGTTTGAAACCAGTTGCGGCGGTAGGCGACTACCCCTAGCACGAAGAAACTGAGATATTGCGGGAGGTAAGCGATAGTTGGGAAGCTGAGCCAGGAGACGAACAGGGGAACGGGTTGGCCGAGCGGCACAACGATACGGAGCAGGTAGCTTGTCAGCGCCAGCGCCAGAATGAAGATGCCCACACCCAGGTAGCCGGGCCGTGACGATGTGCCGGTCGAAGATGGGGTGCGGCTCCGCGTCAGCATGCGCCAGGCAGCGTAGCCAGCCGTGAAGATGAGCAGCAGCGCCACAAACCACAGCGGCCCCAGTCCCAGGAAGTGGGGGTAGGCTTGCCAGGTGAGCGGCCCCGGTATGCGGGGCACTGGCTCCAGATAGAAACCGATGGACGAAAGCGGGTTGAGCAGGAAGAACCAGACAAGGAGCGGAATGCCCAGACGCAGCAGCCGCCCCTTCAGAAAGGACCCCGCCCCCTTCCGATCATAGGCTCCGGGGGTGAAATAGCCCGCCACCAGGAACAGAGCGCCCATGAACCAGGACTGATTGAGCAGGACGAAGACCAGCAGCACCAGGTAGGTGAGCGTTTCTTTATTCGGGGGTTCGACGTAGTAGAACGACACCCCCTCTCCATAGACGACGGCTACATGGTGCAGCACGACGAGGATTATCAGCGCTGTACGCAGGTGATCGAGAAAGAAGAGGTGGGGTGGTTCCCCACTGACCGATAGTCTTGCATTTGCGGATTGCTCTGCTGATTGGGTTATGGTTTGACCCATCTTCCTATTACTCCATCGTGATAACAACTTTTCCACGGACCTCTCCTGCCCCCAGAGAGCGGATCGCTTCAGCCGCCTCGGGGAACGGGTACCGTCGGTCTATCACAGGGACCACCGTACCAGCCTCGAAAAGCTCCTTCATCGTATGCAAGTCATTGGAGTCAGGCTTATGCAACAGAAGACCCATGTTCTTGTTCCCGGTCTTTGAGAACCATTTTCCCAGGGTCAGAAGCTGGAATAGTACCGATGGAGAGCCGCCAACCACGACAAACGTACCACCAGGACGTAAGGCCCGCCGGTAATCGAATAGTGAGCGATGGGCAACAACATCGAGAATCAGGTCATACTGCTCCGCTTTCTGAGTGAAATCTTCCTGGGTATAATCAATGACCTGGTCGGCTCCAATCGAGCGCAGCATATCCAGTTTTTCTGCGCGGTCCACCCCGGTCACGTTCGCCCCGAATGATCGAGCAATCTGCACCGCAAAGGTGCCAACCCCGCCCCCGGCCCCATTGATCAATACCTTGTGCCCGCTCTGAATCTGGCCTTGCCGAAGCCCCTGCAAGGCCAGCACTCCCGCTTGCGGGATTGCCGCCGCTTCTTCGAAGGTCATGCGGGCCGATTTCAGGGCCAATACGTCTTCACGCGCACAGACATACTCGGCAAACGCCCCGAACCCACCCCCGGAGATATCCCCAAACACCTCATCACCCGGCTGAAACTGCGTGACGTTGCGGCCAACTGCTTCAATCCGCCCGGCAATATCGGAGCCGATGATCGGGTGTTTGGGTCTGGGAAACCCGAATATGAGGCGGTGGAGGAGGGGTTTCCCCGTCACTAACTCCCAATCCCACGAATTAACCGATGTCGCCTGCACCTGGACCAATACTTCATGGTCTTTGGGAGCAGGTTTGGCTACCTCTTTCAGTTCAAGCACGTCCGGCGGTCCGTACCGGGTGTAGACCATCGCTTTCATGCGTATTTCCCCTTTGCAACCTGTTCGGCAAAGAAATCTTTGAAACGCCATAGCTACCAACTCGTTGTGAGAACCCAGACCATACGATAAGCATTCAACCGAATTTGGCATCACTCCATTGCTCCCCCGGCTTCGCGCAAGTACGTGTGGGCCTCCTGCCAGAGTTGGTCATCTCTGGTCAGAGCCAGAACTTTGAAGAAGTCCATTCTGGCGCTCTCGTCGGCCCCTTGCTCCAGGTAGAACCGCCCCCGGCGGTAGTAGGCTTCGGCGTGGTAGGGGTCGAGCGCAATAGCGCGGGTATAGTCGGCTAGTGCCTGGTCAGGTTGATTGATGCGGTCCCGCAGGAAAACATCTCCCCGGTCGAGATAGGCCCGTACGCTGGTGGGGTCGAGCGCAATGGCCTGGGTATAGTCGGCCAGCGCCCCCTCGACATACCCGAGCCAGCTATAGAGGTTCCCCCGGACCAGACGGTAGCGCACGTTGTCGGGGTCGAGGGCAATAGCTGCCGCATAATCATCGAGCGTGCGGTCGTGCTCTCCTCGCCCTGCATGGGCAACCCCCCGGGAGAAATGAGCTTCGGCGCTGGTGGGGTCGAGCATCAGGGCATGGCTCAGGTCATCAATGGCGTGCTGGTTTTCCCCTTTGCGCTCATAGGCTTGTCCCCGACCCAGGTAGGCCCTCGCATCGTCCGGCTGGCGATTGATCGCCTGTGTGTAGAAGGCAATAATACGGTCATAGTCGGCGGCGGCCTGTTCTGGCTCCTCTATCTCGCGGTAGGCATCGCCCCGGGCGTAGTAGGCATCGATGCTGGTGGGATTCTGGGCAATAGCCTGGTCAAAATCAGCAAAGGCCCGGGTTCGCATATCGAGAGCAAGGTACGCCTTGCCCCGGGCGAGGTAGGCATCAACAAGACCAGGACGGAGCATAAGGGCCCGGGTATAATCGGCTAGCGCCTGATCGTCACCTCGTATCCTGAAGAAGAGGTCGCCGCGAGCGAGGTACGCCCAGTAGTGAGAGGGATCGAGCCTGATAGTGCTGGTATAGTCCGCGAGTGCCCCGCTGATATTCCCGAGCGCCTCCAGGATTTTGCCCCGTTCGTAGAAAGCCCAGGGATGCTCAGGGTCCAGCCTGATGGCCTGGTTGAAGTTCGCCAGGGCCCGGTCGAGGTCTCCTTGCTCCCTGTAGGCAATCCCCCGCCGGTAGAACCCCTCCCCAAGGCTCGGGTCAAGGGTAATCACCTGGTTGAAATCGGCCAGCGCCCGCCCCACTTCCTGAAGCTTCAGGTAGGCCCGCCCGCGGGTCAGGTAAGCATCAATATGGGCAGCATCACGCGCAATGGCCCGGGTACTCAGCACCACCGCCTGCGCATAATCTGCGGTAGCCTGGTCGGAGTCCTGCAAACTGGCATAGATATCCCCGCGTGTGAGGTAGAGGTCGGGGTTGTCAGGAGCCAGCGCAATCGCCTGATTGATATCTGCGAGCGCCTGTTCGGGGGCACTTCTGCTCAGCAAGATATCCCCGCGGGCGGTGTAGAGGTCGGGGTTATCGGGAGCCAGCGCAATCGCCTGATTGATATCTGCGAGCGCCGCGCTCATCTCCCCGAGCCGGGCGTAGGCATTGCTGCGAACGAGGTAGGGTTCGGGGTTCTGCGAGTCGAGGGCGATGGCCTGGTTGAAATCTTCCAGGGCGCGGTCTGGTACTTCCCGTTCCAGGTAGGCGTTGCCTCGGGTGATGTAGGCCCAGAGATTTTGCGGGTCGGCACGAATGGCCTCCGAATAGTCTTCCAGGGCACGGTCCGGTTCGTCCATCTCGTCCAACACCCGCCCGCGGTTCAGGTAGGCCCAGGTGTTGGACGGGTCAAGGGCGATAGCCTGGGTGAAATCGGCCAGGGCGCGGTCACGGTTTTCCTCCTCCAGGTAGGCCCGCCCGCGGTTCAGATAGGCCCAGGTGTCGGACGGGTCGAGGGCAATAGCCTGGTTCAAGGCATCCAGGGCCCGCCTGCTGTCTCCCTGCTCCAGATAGGCCACCCCCTGCTCATAGGCGGCGTCGGCAGCAGCGGCGTCATCGGGGTCAACAACCCCCACTGGTGCAGCACCTTCCTCCGGTTCTGCTGCTTCCTCTGCGGCCTCTTCCATCCGTTCAGGCGGAGAGGTCGCAGCAGACGGCGGAAGGGGGGACTGGCGAGAAACCACCTGCCACCTTCCCCCCCCCGTCGCCATCTCCCCCCAGTCCCCTCCCCCCGAAAACTCGCGGCCTAACAGTCCCGGAAGCACCTGGTGAGGAGGGGCATGGTCCGGGTGCCATTCAAACCGCGCCCGCTCGAACCACTGGACCGTGTAGGGTTGTCCGCGAATGGACAGCGAGACCAGCGGGGTCAACGGCTTCCCGAACAGGGCCACACTCGTTGGCACACGGGGGAAACCGGTGCGCCCTTGCTCCATCCCGCCGGCAAGAAATGCCTGCAAAATCTCACCACAAACGTTCCACCGCGTCTCGAAGTAGAGGCACCCGGGGAGCGGAGGTTCGGGGGGGGGAGGGTCCCACACCCCCGCTGCTCGGGCCTGCTCCACCGCTTCGGACCCCAGCTGCCCCACCAGGACGCGGTAGGGAGGGGGATTTTCGGGGTGGAGTTCCAGGCGCACCCGTTCGAACCACTGCACCTGATAGGGCTGCCCCTGGATGGTTTCCTCGCGCTGCGCCGTGATGGGAAACCCGAATGTGGCAACCCCGCCGTGGCGCTCCCAGAATTCGCGCAGTTGCCCACTGATGCACTGCCCGGTCTCTGGAAAACAGCGGTCTGTTCCTGCTTCCTGGGCGTGCAAGACAGCCCCCCCCGTCCCGGTGGGGGTGGCCAGGAACAGAAGCAACCCCCACCCCACCAGGAAGACAACCCACCAGCGGTGGGGCTGCCGCTTGCTCTTATGATGATGCTCAAGCCTGCTCATTGGGCCTCCCCCCTTCCCGGCAGAGCCGCCGCCGGGGACTTTGCCAGTTTTACGATACGCGCCGCTGCACCCGGTCCCAGAGCGCGTTTTGTCGCTTGCTCAGAAAGCGGTACAACCCCGCCAGCGTTGCCAGGTTGCTGTGGACCAGGAAGGTGGGCAGGTAGAGCACCTTTCCCACCACCCCGCCATATTCCTTCCGCCCACCAGCCCACGCTATCGCATAAAACACCACCTGGAGCAGCAGCACGAGCCAGTTGAAAGGAGGTGCGAGGTCTCGCAGTGGATGCGTGGTTGTCCGGGGGCGTGCTGGCCAGAGCACGGCGAACAGGTTGGTCAGCAGCGCCGCGACCATTGCCAGCGGCACGAGCGGGCGCAGAAACTTGTGCGAAACCACCTGCCAGATAAGCAGTGGTCGGTTGAATGGCAGGAAGGTGGGAGCCAGGGCTATCGCCTGGTAGCGCCCGGCCACAATACGGGAGCGGCGGGTTCGTTCATCCCGCGCCGAAGCGGACACGTCTTCGAACGAGCGGGCCCGCGGCGCGTAGACCACGCGGTAGCCGTGCCGCGTGAGCCGCATAGCCAGATAGAAATCGTCATTGATGACGTGTTCGGGCGCAGGTTCCACCAGAGAGCGCCGCACCGCCAGCATCTCACCCAGAACCCCCGTGCAGCACCCGAGCCGCGTTTCCTGCTCCTTGATGAACGATTCGTATTTCCAGTAGAGACCCTCAGATGCTCCCAGAACGTCCGTCTGTCCCCCGGTCGTGATAACCTTGGTACCGGTCACGGCTCCGACGGTGGGGTCGGCAAAGGGGGCAATCAGGTGGCGCAACCCTTCCGGCTCATACAGGTTGTTGGCATCGGAGAAGACCACTAGCTCGCCTCGCACCTGGGGGATGGCCCGGTTGATGGCGGCCATCTTGCCGCGCCGCTCGGTGCTGTAGTCCAGTTCGACCCCGCGGTCGGCGTAGGTGCGGACGATGTCCGGGGTGCGGTCGTTGCCATCGGCCACTACGAGTATCTGAAGCTTCTCGCGGGGATAGTCCAGCGCCAGGCTGTTTTCCAGCTTGCGGGCAATGACCTCCTCCTCGTTGTAGGCCACAATGAGCAGCGTGAGCGATGGTGCCGGTTCTGCCTCGTCCGTCGGCCCAGGTCGGGGTCTGGGGCGCAGGTGGGCGAGCAGCGTCAGGATGATGGGATACCCGGCATAGGTATAGATGATGCTTCCGACCGAGAGCCAGAAGAGTTTTGCGTTCATTTTTTTGCCTTTCTCCGCCTTTTTTTGCCTGTCTCTGCCTGTCTCTGCCTGTCTATGCCTGTCTCTGGTAAACATCCAGGGTTCTGGCGATCATCTCCTCCGGGTTGAAGCGGCGCTGGCACATCTCAAACCCGTTGTGACCCAGAGCGGTCGCCTCCTGCGGGTGGTCCATCAGCCAGCGCAGCCCCTCCGCCAGCGCGGACGGGTCGGAAGGGGGCACCAGAAACGCTGTCTGCTGGTGGGTGAGCAGACGCGCCATACCGCCGACGCTCGTGACCAGCAGCGGCAGACGGAGGGCGCTGGCTTCCAGCAGGGCAAAGGGCAACCCTTCGGTGAGCGACGGCAGGCAAAAGGCATTGCTGAGGCTGAGCAGGTCGGCAATATCGGTGCGAAACCCGGCGAAATGCACGTACTCCAGCAAGCCTGCTTCGCGGGCCTGCGCTTCGAGTCCCTCCCGTGAGCGTCCCTCGCCAACCAGCAGGCAGCGCAGATGGGGGGCGTCGGGCACGACCTGCCGCAGCGCTTCAAGCAAATAGCGGTGTCCCTTGACCGGCTCCAGACGCGCCACACAAATCAGGAGATAGATATCGCTGCCCCACCCGAGCGCTTGCATCAATGGGTGGTCGGCCCGGCTCGCAACCGACACCCGGGGGATGGGCAACCCGTTGTGAATGAGCGACACGCGGCTCCGGTCCACGCCGATATCCTGCAAATAGCTCTCCACGCTCTCTGAAACGGCGATGAACTGCGTCTTTCCCAGAGCATTGAGCCGCAGCACCCCTTCATAGGCTCGTCCCTTCAGTGCTCCCCCGTGCTCGCTGCGGTAGCTGCTGTGGACAGTGGCCACGGAGGTGGGTATCCTGGTGAATCGTGCAGCAAGGTAGCCCCAGAACTGCGACTGAGGATTGTGGGCGTCCAGAACGGTAAAACCGTGTAAGCGGATGGCCCGCACCAGCGACCCCACCAGGCGCGGGTCTCCCCGCCCGAACGGGACCGGCAGCGAGGCCAGCTTTTCGGCATCGAGCTTCTGGTGAAGCGGCGAGCCAGCGAGGGTGGCTACGGCGTAGGGGTGGCGTCCTTGCAGCGACCGCGCCAGTTCGAGCACCCGCACACTGGCCCCCCCGAACCGCTTTGCCAGGTCAACGATTAACACCGCTCCGCCCATTCCGCCTGATTTGCCCATGCTTACGGCCTCCCTACCAGCTTGGCCGCAAACCGCGGCAGCGTGTCCTTGTGGCTGACCATGATGCGCTGGATGGCCATGGGGTCCCGCCGCACCCTGGTGAACGGCTCGGGACCCGTCAGCAGCGTGAAGGCTGCACGAAACCCCTCCTCCCGCAGCATGGCCTGAACCGCCGGGTTGAAGTCGGTTTCCTGCCCGTTGGTATAGGCAAAGGAGTGGACTGGCTGGCCGGTTGCGGCTTCGATGCGCTCCCGGGACTGCACCGCCTCGTTCCGGGCCTGCTCCAGCGGGATGCGGGTCATAATCGGGTGGGTGTGGGTGTGCCCTCCCATGGTGATACGGTGGTGGGTCATCGTCCGCACCTCCTCCCAGGTCAGGAAGAGGTCGGCAAAAGTGCGCTCCGGGATGGTGACATCGAGCGAGGAGGGCAACTGCTGCACTGCCGCCAATTTTTCGTCGTCTGGTACAGCCCTCAGCCGGTCAATCAGGCGTTCCATCGTCAGGGTGCGCTCGGCCTCGCTGGACCACTGCTGCTGCCCGATGAGCGGCAAATCCGCCGCGTGCAGGGGCGTATGGACGAAGCAATAGGCCACCAGGTCCCACCAGAATGGTTCCGTGTTCTCCACACAGCCCGTGGTCAGAAAGATGGTGGCGGGCAGGCTGCGCTGCTGAAGCACGGGCAGGGCCTCGGTCAGGTTGTCGCGGTAGCCATCATCGAACGTGATGAGCAGCGGACGCACGGGCAGGCTCGCCTCCCCTCGCAGCCAGGCAAGCACGTCCTCCATCGCCACGACATTGAACCGCCGCCGAACAAAGTCCATCTGTTCGGCAAAGGCGGCAGGCGTGGCACTGACGTTGGGCTTGTAGGTGTCGAAGCCGGGAGCCGACGGGTCGGTGACACGATGGTAGGCCAGCGTGGTCAGGTGGCGGGGACGCGCCAGATAGATGGCATCGAAGGCCCCCGCCCGAAACAACAATGTTCTGAGTTTTTTGACCATAGACATGGGATAGTTACCCTGAATGCTCAGATGCAGCAGATACAGCAGGTGCAGCAGATGCAGCGGACCCAGACGGAACGAAAGAAAATCGCTCCTCATAGATATCAAGAACCCGACGGGCAATGGGCGACCAGGAATAGCGGGTCTCCGAAAGGTGGCGGGCATAGTCGCCCATCTCGGTGGCTCGCTGCGGGTCGTTGAGGAGCGTCAGCAGCGCTTCTGCCAGCGCCTCCGGTGCTCGGGGAGGCACGAGCAACCCGCTGCGCCCCTCTTCTACCACCTCCGGCAGCCCGCCAACCCTGGTCGCCACCACCGGGCGACCGAAGGTGTAGGCCACCTGGAGGGACCCGCTCTGGGTGGCGTTGTGGTAGGGGTAGACGACGACCTGGGCCAGATGCATCAACGACCCCACCTCTTCGAAGGGAATGTACCGCGCATCGAATGTGACCGCCTCGGCAATCCCCAGGGACTCGACCAGGTGTTCCAGGTCGTGCAGATTGACGTATTTCGTGGGGAACCCGGCGATGAGCAGCCGGGCGCGGCTCTGCTGGCGCACCTGGGCGAATGCTTGCAGCAGGTCGGGTACCCCCTTGCTTGGCGTGATGGTCCCGAAGAACAACACCACCGGCTCATCCGCACCGAAGCCATACCGCTGGCGCATGGCGTCATTTTCGCTTTCGCTTTCCCTTCCCCTTTCCCTTTCCCTTTCCCTTCCACTGGAAGACTGGTGAGCAGCCTGTTCCTGCGCCGCCTGCAAAAACATCCCCTCATTGCCATGGGGAATGATTGCAGTATGCTCCCGCGGCACGTCAAAGAGCGACAGAAACCGCTGTCGGTTCTGTTCGCCATGCAGCAGGATGAGCGAGAAGTTGGTGTAGACGCTCGAATAGAGGCGGTTGGCAAGCAGGGCGGTGGTCAGGTTGCGATATTCGCGGAGTTCAAATTCGTGGCACACCTGCGTGAGCGTCAGGCCGTGCTGCCGCAGGCGGGCAAGGAAAAACGCCTCGAACGGGAAATTGATTTTGCCGAACTGGATGATATCCGGTCGCTGCGCAATGAGGTAGTTCGTCAGGCGGTGCCACTCTCGGATGAGCCGCAGCCCCCGCACGCCCCGGCGCACATTCCAGAAGACCTTGTGTACAGCACGGGCCAGGCGGTTGGTGGTTGGCAGGGTCATGGTGGACTTGAAGTGCTCCCACAGGTGCAACCGCTTTTCCACCGCAAACTGGTGCGGGAAGCGGTCCAGCTCATAGTCATCTGCTGTCACCAGGGTGACGCTGGCTCCCTGTTCTTGCAAAGCCTGGCACATCTGGTAGGTGTAGTGGGCCAGACCACCGCTGCTATGAAGTTCGACCACAAAGAGTTTCATCAGTTTCGCTTTCTGCTCACTTTCCGCGCTGCGCCAGGAGGTCCCGGTACAGGTCTCCCAACCGCTGCGCCTGTCGCCCGATTTCAAACCGCTGTTCCACTATCGTCCGTCCGGCCTGCCCCATTGCGGTGGCTTCTTCGGGGTGCTGCAACAGGTGGGTGCAGGCGGCTGCCAGCCGCGCCGACGCGGTCTGGGGGGACGAAGGCGGGGGAACCAGCAGCCCGCTGCGCTCGTGCTCAACCATCTCGGGCACTCCTCCCACCGAGCTTGCCACGATGGGGCGGTGAGATGCCATCGCCTCTGCCAGCACCGTCGGCAGCGCCTCGGTCATCGAGGGCAGCACAAAGACATCGCTGGCCGCCAGGAGCGCGGGAACATCCTGTCGCATCCCCGTAAAGCGCACCCGTTCGGTCACTCCATGCTCCTGAGCCAGCCGCTTCAACGTCGCTTCGTGTTCACCATCGCCCACCACCAGGTAATACGCGCCCGGCACTACCTGGAGTATCTCCCGCATGGCGGCTATCATAAACTGAATCCCCTTCTGGGGGCGCAGGACCGCGACGGTGATGAGGACCGGTGCGTCGTCCGGCAGTCCCAGGGCGCGGCGGGTTGCCTGCCGTGCATCTGCGTGGAGTTCGTCAAAGGGGGCCAGGTTGATACCATTGTGGATGGTCACTATCTGCTCTGGCGCAAACCCACCGTGGCCCAGGTAGTGCTGTCGGGTTCCCTCCGACACCGTGACAACGCGGTCGCAGAAGTGCCTGAGCGACCACTGCATGGCCGTGTGCCGCAGGTGCGCCCGTACCCGCTTGCTGAGGCTGCCGGTCATCAGGTTCCCGACCGTGTGCAGGGTACACACCGTCGGAATGCCCAGAACCTTTGCCGCTGCTGTCCCCAGAGTGTTGGCAAACTCTAACTGGGTGTGGAGCACATCCGTCAACTGCTCGCGCAGGTAGCGCAGCAGGAGCGGGAACGCCCGGCGGTCGCGCAGGTGGCGCACGGGCAGCAGGTCAACGGGCACTCCGAGGTGCTCGATATCGCGGGCCAGGGGGTTGCCGTCGCGCACCTGGAGGGCGCAGACGCGCGGCTCAAAGCCAGTCGCCACGAAATGCCCCAGGTAGGGGACCATCAGCCGCTCGGCTCCCCCCATCCCGAGCGAGTCTATCAGAAACACGATCCGGCGGTATGGCATCATCTCCGTGTTCCCTCCTCTCCTGATCAGGGGTCAATCCTGACCTTGCCAATGGAGTAGTACCCCTGCACATCCCGTCCTGCAATCGCGATGGCCAGCAACGGTTGTTCCGTTTCCGGTTCAACAAACGCGACCTTGAGGTCATAGGTGCCGCTCGGCAGGGTGTCGGGCAGCGGCAAATCTTCCTGGAGTGGGACTGGCTCATTGAGGGGCCATTCCGACGGGAAGACATCGAACTGGTGGCTCCAGACCGCCTCTCCCCGCTGGTTGGCAAACAGGACGACCAGCGGACTGGTCACGTAGGGCGGAGCCACCCCGATATTCTCCCAGAACATCTCTACCGAAAACGTTTCGCCGGGGCGCAGCTCGGAGGTATAGCGGATTTCGCGGAGCAGGAGGCGATACCCCATCCGCTCAAGAATGCGTTCAATGAGCGCATCGTCACCTTGTTCATCGAAGTTTTCGTGCAGATAGGAGGCATGCATCTCCCAGGCAAAGTCACGGGCGCTCCGCAGCGCATCCGGGGTGTAGGACTCCGGGTAGAATTCGAAGGCAATCGGCGCACGAGGCCAGGTCTTTTCTATCAGGTCCGCTATTTCGCTGCGATATTTCTCCTGGTGCCGCTCAGACCCCAGGGCATCGTGGCGGATGCCCACATCCTGCCGCTGGTTCAACGCGTAGTAGAGCGAGTCGGAAAAGCCCGGCGTGTAGGGCATCATCAGCCGGGTGCTCTGGAAGCCCTCATACTGGTAGGAGGCCATCACCTCCTGTCCATCGGAGCCGGTGCAGGGGCGCGTTCCCGCTCCCCCCAGGTACATATCAATAATGCGGCGGCGAGCGTGCCAGTCCAGCGACTCTGGTTCCATGTTGTACTGGTCGGAGTGCCATTCGCCATAGAACCCGTAGGAACCGACATCAATAAAGGCCACGTCCGGGTCGCCATCGTAGCGCTGGCGCATCGCATTGATGAAGGTGCCGTGTGCTTCGAGAAACAGGCAGTTGGAATAGAGCGGTTCCTCGCTCAGGCTGCCCTCGCGGACCTCGGCTCCCCGCTCCAGCAGCCAGTCCGGGACGCCGTGGCCGCTTCCCCAGGGCGGCGGCTTGACCGTCTGGATACGAAAACTGATCTTCCCCCCCTCAGCGACCATGCGGCTGCGGAGGTCTTCTATCTTGCTCCAATCATAGGCCCCTTCCTCTGGCTCAAAGACGGGCCAGTTGTCCCGCGTGTAGCCCACCGTTTCAGGAAAGCGCTTGTCTCTGGCCTGGGTGTCCTGCCATCCCATATAGGCCCCGGGCACATACCCCTCCAGCTTTTCCGGGTAGACCACGGTGGTCGGGCGCTCTGGCGGGCAGTCTGCGTCCTGTGCGGCGACGGTGGGGGCCGGGGCGGTCGTGTCGGTGCTGGTGGCGGCGGTGCTGCTGGTCGTCGTCCCGGAGCAGCCAGCGCTGATGAGCAGGACCAGCAAGACGGCCAGGAACCAGACCAACCCGACGCGACGGACGCTTTGACGATGCCCGGTATTCGTATCGTTCATGAAAATCCCCACGCTCCTCCTAGCTTGAACTTCCATCTCTCTCCATCTCTCTCCATCTCTTACCCTTTGCACGTCCTGGAATATCGTCATTTTCTCCCAAGGAACAGGCTTATCACGGCTCCGACCGCGCCGATGAGCACCCCCACCCCGATAAGACCGGCGATGACCATCCGGGTATTCTGCGAAAGGTCATTCTGATGGGGGAGGTAGCGCTCGGGGACCTCCCCGGTCAGGGTGATGCTCCGGGTCGCTTCCGGGGTTATCGTAGCCTCGGGCATCTCCTCTTCCGACACCTGCTCAACCGCCTCTTCCAGCGGAACCCGGATAAGCTCCGCCAGATGGACCGCTTCAATCTGCTGTTCAACGATGAAGTTGACCCCCCCCTGCAACTGGAAGGAAAGGTCATCATCGGCCAGCGCATTGGCCGACCACTCCATCCCCTTCTGGCTCGTACCCGTGACCGCAGCCACGGCCTTGCCCTGGTTCCAGGGAGCAAGCGCAAATTGCACCAACCCGAGGTTGAACGATTCGGGCAGCCGATAGACCACATCACCGACTTGCTGGTTCAGCGTGGTGGTGCCAGGCACGAAAGGCTGCGGCAGGTGCGGGTTCAGGTCCGCCAGCACCGGGTTGACCGTTGGCAGGCCGAAAGCGATGAGGTGGAAGGATTCGGGGGAGGACGCGGGGATGGGAACAGGGGCGTCAGCGGTGATGGTGGTGGTGGTTGCAGTGGTGGTGAGCGTAGTTGTGGCCATGGTCGTGGTCAGGGATGGTGTCAAGGATGGGAGGGACACCACCGCTCCCTGCGAGACGTGCGGCGCAAACCCTTCACCCCCAGAGTTCTCCCCCAGGAGCCGGGCCATCTGCACCATGGCGTCAAGTTCGGCGGGGGCGGGGTCGGTGGGGAGCGAGAACCATACATCGC
>DAOTUF010000408.1:0-17891 GCA_034437495.1 Chloroflexaceae bacterium
CTGGTCAGGTCATGTCCATTCCCCCTTCAACATGACCTGACCAGGGCAAATCAGACAAATGTTCTTCTGGTAAACCGTTCCTGAACGTCCAACAGGAACAATGCCTCCAGTACGCGGTAAAACGCACCAATTTCTGGAAGTGAAAGACTGCCTTCATATTATACCACAGCGCAGGGGTCTCGGTTCAAGCACTCCACTCCGGGGGAGAACCAGTCGCAGGTCCGGGTTGTTCGTGGTACAATGATTCACCAGACATCTGAAACCGTACCGTAAGTTTAAGAGGATGTTCATGGCACAGGACGACAACACCCCACCAATCAATGATGACCCACTCTGGTATAAAGATGCCATCATCTACGAGGTCCATGTGCGGGCCTTCTCCGACAGTGATGGCGATGGGATTGGCGACTTCCGCGGGATGATACAAAAGCTGGACTATTTGCAGGACCTCGGCGTGACGGCCATCTGGCTGCTGCCCTTCTACCCCTCCCCGCTCCGCGACGATGGGTACGATATTGCCGACTACACCAGCATCAACGACATCTACGGCTCCATGCGTGACTTCCGCGAGTTTGTGCGGGCGGCCCACCGGCGCGGACTGCGTGTCATCACCGAACTGGTGTGCAACCACACCTCCGACCAGCATCCCTGGTTCCAGCGGGCGCGGTGGGCCAAACCCGGCAGCACCTACCGCAATTTCTATGTCTGGAGCGACACCACCGAGAAGTACCGCGAGGCGCGGATTATCTTCAGCGACTTCGAAAGTTCCAACTGGACCTGGGACTCTGTCGCAGGGGCCTACTACTGGCACCGCTTCTACCACCACCAACCCGACCTGAACTTTGACAATCCGCGGGTGCAGAAAGAGGTGCTCAAACTGCTCGATTTCTGGTTCCAGATGGGGGTGGACGGGCTGCGGCTGGACGCGGTGCCCTACCTGTATGAGCGCGAGGGAACCAACTGCGAAAACCTCCCCGAAACACACGCCTTCTTGAAAGAGATGCGCCACCACGTGGACTCGAAGTTTCAGAACCGCCTGTTTCTGGCCGAGGCCAACCAGTGGCCGGAAGACGCGGTAGCCTATTTTGGCGAGGGCGATGAGTGCCATATGTGCTATCACTTTCCCCTCATGCCCCGCCTTTTTATGTCCATCTACATGGAAGACCGCTTTCCCATCATTGATATTCTCGCCCAGACGCCGGACATCCCCTGGAACGCGCAGTGGGCGCTGTTCCTGCGCAACCACGACGAGCTAACGCTGGAGATGGTCACGGACGAAGAGCGCGACTATATGTATCGCATCTATGCCAGCGACCCGAATGCCCGCCTCAACCTGGGCATCCGTCGGCGGCTGGCTCCGCTGCTGCAAAACAACCGGCGGCGCATCGAACTGATGAATGGTCTGCTCTTCTCGTTTCCGGGCACGCCCGTCATCTACTATGGCGACGAAATCGGGATGGGCGATAATATCTACCTGGGCGACCGCAACGGGGTGCGCACGCCGATGCAATGGCTGCCCGACCGCAACGCGGGGTTCTCTGCGGCCAACCGCCAGAAGCTCTACCTGCCCGTTATCACCGACCCCGAATACCACTACGAGGCTATCAATGTGGACACGCAGCAGCGCAACCCCTCTTCGCTGCTCTGGTGGATGAAGCGGCTGATTGCCCTGCGCAAGCGGTATAAGGCCTTCGGGCGCGGCACGATTGAGTTTCTCCACCCCGAAAACCGCAAGGTGCTGGCGTTCATTCGGCGCTACGAAGAGGAAACCATCCTGGTCGTGGCCAACCTCTCCCGCTTCTCGCAAGGGGTCGAACTGGATATGTCGGAATTTGCCGGGATGGTGCCGGTCGAGATGTTCGGACGGGTGCGCTTCCCGCCCATCGGCGACCTGCCCTACTTCGTCACGCTCGGCCCCCACAGCTTCTTTTACTTCTCCCTGGAGCACCAGCGCGATGGCGTGCGCCTGGACGGAGGACCGGTGGATACGCTCCCGGTCCTGAATCTCAAACCCGGCGCATCCTGGGAATCCCTCTTCAAGAACAGCGAACGGGCCCGTCTGGTGGGCGTGCTTGCGCAGGTCCTCCCCTCGCGCCGCTGGTTTGGCGGCAAGGCTCGGACCATTCGGGGAGCCGAGATGATAGAGGTCGTCCCCATTATCTCCGATCCCTGGAAGGTGTATGTGACGCTCATTCGCGTGGACTATACCGACGGAGGCCCCGACACCTACGTCGTCCCCCTGGCCTACGCCGAGGGGGAACGCGCCTACCAGCTTCGTGACTGGTCGCCCCAGGCCCTCTTCGCCACGCTCCAGACCGAGACGGGCGAGGGGGTGTTGTACGATGCCCTGTGGGAAGGGGGGTTCTGTCAAGCCCTGCTGCACATCGTCGCCCACCACCGCCGCCTGGAAGGGGAGCGGGGTACGATGATGCTGGCCGTTTCGCGGACCTTCCGCGCCCTTGGCGGAGCATCGACCGCAGAAGGGGACGTGCTCGAAGCGCGGGTGGTGCGGGGGGAGCAAAGCAATACCTCCGTCATCTTTGGCGACCGCTTCATCCTGAAGCTGTTTCGCCGTATCGACCAGGGAACCAACCCCGACCTGGAGGTGGGTCGCTTCCTGACCGAGAAAACCTCCTTCAAACAGATTGCGCCGGTGGCGGGGAGCATCGAATACCACCGCGACCAGCACGCCCCCATGACCGTCGCCATCTTGCAGCAGTTTGTCCCCAACGAAGGCGACGCCTGGAAATACACCCTGGATATGCTCGGGAGCTACCTTCAGGACGCCGCCGCTCGCCAGAACCAGGACACGGAAGAGGTCCGCACCACCCTGGAACGCTCCTTCCTCGACCTGGGACTTGCCACGGAGGACATCCCGCCGCTGGCCCACGAGACCATCGGCCCCTACCTGGTCTCGGCGCGTATCCTGGGGCAGCGCACGGCAGAGATGCACCGGGCGCTCTGCTCGGACCCGCAAAACTCCGATTTCGCCCCCGAACCCTTCACGGCGATGTATCAGCGTTCGGTCTACCAGTCGATGCGGGCGCGAGCCAGGGAGACCTTTCTGATGCTCCAGAAGGGCTTAAACCGTATCCCCGGTACTTTCCAGGACGAGGCCCGCGAACTGCTGGCTCAGGAAGAAACCCTGCTGGCTCATCTCCATGCCATTCTCAGCCTCAAGATAACTGTGATGCGCACCCGCTGCCATGGGGATTACCACCTGGGGCAGGTGCTCTACACGGGGGATGACTTTGTCATTATTGACTTTGAGGGTGAGCCAGCGCGGACCCTGAGCGAACGGCGTATGAAACGAACGGCCTTGATTGACGTGGCGGGCATGCTCCGGTCGTTCGAATACAGCATGTATACGGCGCTGAACCACCAGGTGGACTACGGCGGAATCCACCGCGACGAGGACCGCACCATGCTCGACCTGTGGGCGCGATTCTGGTATCAATGGGTTTCGGCGGCTTTTCTGAAGGAGTACCGGCAGGTGGCGGAGGGGTCCCCCTTCTTCCCGCAGGGACCCGAAGAACTGGCCGGGTTGCTGCGAGCCTATATGCTGGACAAGGCGGTGTACGAACTGGGCTACGAACTCAACAGTCGCCCGGAGTGGGTCTACATACCCATTCGGAGCATCCTGTACCTGCTCAGGAAGGGGTAATCGTTCGAGATTTTTCATCACTACCTGATAGAGCACTCCTCCTTTATTGATAGTTACATCTCGCGCTCCACTATGCCAATCGGTGTCATCAGGAAGGGCCATGTGGTCGCCTTGTTGCCCACGGCCCCCTGAAACTCCGTGGCAAAGTAAAAGGCCCGCCAGAAGTTCGTGGAGCGCAGGTCGGCCCCTTTCAGGTTGGCGTGCGAGAGGTTGGCCTTGCTCAGGTTGGCGTGGCGCAGGTCGGCCTGACTCAGGTTGGCGTAGCTCAGGTTCGTCTCGCTCAGGTCGGCATAGCGCAAGTCCGCCCCGCTCCAATCGATGTGGCTGAGGTCTTTGCCCTGAAAGTTCAGGGCTATTTCGACCGAATCGTGCCATTCGCTTCCCGCTTCGCCGCCTCGGACAAACACGAGCCGCGACAACCCCCGCCACACCCTGGCCAACCGCATCCGTCCGCCATCGGTGTTCCGCGTGACCACGACCAGCGGCCCGTTGCGTCTGGGAAGCTGGCAAGCATCCAGTTCTTCCGCGAGGTCCCTTCGCAGGGGTTCTTCATGCTTCCCGATCCGGTTGTCCAGCACGCTCGGTTCGGCGCTGCCTGCGGCCTTTTGTTCGCGCAGGTGGGCCACCAGGTCGGGCGCGACGAGAAACCCGACCCCCTTCGGGTCGAAGTCGGACTGGATGGCCTGGTCAACCAGCACATCCAACCCCCCGCGCAGGGCGTGGGCAGCAATCGCCCGCAGGGTCGGTTCGTCGGTCGAAACGCCCGTGCAGACCATCGAATTGGAGACGCGGCGGCGCTGGTAGTCGCGGCTTTTCTCCACCTTGAGTCCCGTGACCAGCAGCACGAGCTTTTCATTCGACCGTTCCAGGCCAACCGAAAAGACCTCGTGCTCCACCAGGTCATACATCTTCAGCGTCTTGAGCACCGCCGGTTCAAGGCGCTTCTGCCCTCCCTGGTCCACCCGGACCCAACCGTAGCCATGCTCTGGCCCGACTCCACAGCTTCGGATATACCACTCCACCACAAACCTCCCATTCCTGACCATTCCTGACCATTCCTGACCATTACTGATGGTCCAGGCTCAACAACTCCCGCCCCTGCACCACTTCAAACCCCTGCGATTCCTTGCACCCTCTAGCGAACTCCTCGATGGCCTCGCGGAAATAGTGCCCCACCCCGAACCACTCGCGCACGAAGTCGAAGAGCAGCCACCGACCGAAACGACGGTAGTGCATACTGAGCAGGAAGCGCAGCAGGTAGCGCAATGGCTGGTCACTATCCTTCGGGCTGTAGACCGAGTCGTAGCGCATCTTGCGGAAAAAGAAGTGCGGTTCGCGGTTGCGCACCTCGATGCGCGAAAAAATGACGCTCCCCACCGTCTGCACCGGGGCAATCACCACGGCGACCTTTTCTTTCAGCAGCCCGGACGCCAGGAAGTTCAACAACGAACGGTATTCCTTCTTCATCGCCTCCTGAAGCTCGGCTGCTGCCTGCTCACTGGAAAGGTATTTTTCGCACTTGACCGGCGCGAGCAGCACCATCCGCGGCTCGTACACTCCCTGGTAGGCCCGCTTGAAGAGGTCCGTCACCTGCTGCGTGCGGTTAATCTTCTCGTTCCAGCGGCGGTTTTCTTCCATCAGGGCGGCGGCGTCTATCGCCACCAGCACCACCCGCGACTCGCGCAGCAGGTTCAACACCTGGAGCTTTTCCTCTGGGGTGGCGTCGGCGTCAATCCACTCCCCCAGGTAGTCCACAAATTCGAGGTGCAGCGAAGGCCGGCGGCCCGGCTGCCCGATATCAAACTGAAAGGTGCGTTTCTGGGCGGTCTTCAGAATGCCCTGCCCCGCGGTAGCCTCAAAGTCTTCCAGGAGGCTCTTCAGTTCGGCCAGGCGGTCGCTCAGGATAGCTGAGCTTTCCAGGTCGGGGGTCAACTGAAGGTTCGTGACTCCGACCGTCGCATTGAACTGTTCGTACATCGAGGTCAGGAGGCTGGTTTTGCCCACCCCGCTCCCGCCAAGCATGGTAATCTGTACCGTTGCGGTCATACTCCCTCCCGCTCTCCCTCTTCTGTAAGAAACTGAAACTGGTCGGGGCGGCTGGCTTCTTCCACCCGCTGGATGGCCTCCTGCCACTGCCGCCGCACTATCGAGCTTTCCCCAAACCGCTGAAACTCGGACGCCCAGATGTCGGCGCGAACTTCGTAGTAGAATCGCTCCCACCCTTCTCGCGCTCCCCTAGCGCGAAGCACCTGGTCGGTGAACTCCTCGGCAATGGCAAAGGCGACTTCGTTCGGCTCCGAGAGCCAGGTCGTCAGGGCCAGCCGCACCTTGTAGAGCGTCTCGTGATAGAGCGAGCGCAGACATTCCAGCACCTCATAGACCGAAGGGTGGCTGGAGAGGGCCAGGCTGGTCAGGTCCGGGGTCAGTTCATCGAGGGTGCGGCGGATGCGATACTGGATGAAGCCGCGGTAGGATAGTTCGAATGTTGCGAGGGTTTCGAACGAGGTGCGGAGCAGGGGATATTCCGCGGGCATCTGGTCAACCATGGCACGCAGAAAGTCCACCCCCCGGGCCGTCGTGAGCGCTCCCAACCGCCCCTGCTGCACCAGCACGGCGGCAACCTGTTCTTTTACCTCGTCGGTCGAGAGACGCAGCCCCTCATCCAGCGCCAGAAAGTGGCGGGTCAGGTGGGTGCGGAGTTCGTGGAGGTATTCTTGATAGGCCATCTCATAGGAGCCGAAGCGGTCGCGCCGAATCTCGATGTCCTCGATGGAGGGCAACACCGTATCCGTCCGGCAGACTTCAAGCGCCTGTTCGACGTGCGCTTCAAAGACGGGGTTCTCGCGGGAACGCTGGCTGCTGAGTTCTTTGAGCAGCCGTTCCAGACCGCCCGTCAGGTCATCCCACACGCCCTTGAAGAGGCGCTGAAACAGGG
Organism: Chloroflexaceae bacterium; assembly: GCA_034437495.1. Lineage (GTDB taxonomy): Bacteria > Chloroflexota > Chloroflexia > Chloroflexales > Chloroflexaceae > JAAUSY01. The sequence continues at coordinate 6,600 of DAOTUF010000408.1, forward strand.
GAAACTCGCTCGCCATCGTCGGGACACTCCCCAATGCCTGGCGGGCCTTCTCAAGCTCGGCGTGGGTGTCCTGCTGGAGGCTCAGCAGCCGGTCCTGACACGAGAGGGCATAGCGATAGTCCAGGGCAGTCATGTGGGATGCCAGATAGGAGAGCACGCGGTCCAGGACGGTGTGCTGGACTTCCTGGGGGTTGGCGCAGTCCGCAACCAGGCAGTCAACGACCTCCATGTGCCCTTCGGAGACCAGGGTATCCTGAAGGTCGCAGCAGTTCTTCACGTTGTCACCGTTATTGGACTGCGCACTGGTGCGGTTGAGCACCAGAAACGACCACTGGTCGAGCGGGAGGTCGGGCAGGGCCGAGCGGGCCAGGTCGTAGAGCTGCACATCCACATCCGACCACTGGTCGCCAGCGGCTCTGGGCATCCGCACAAATAGGATAACGTCTACATCCTGGCCCAGGGTTGCAATCAAGCGTTCCTGGTCTCCGATGCCCGTATCGCCCAGTCCCGGCAGGTCAATCAGGGCAATCTGCCCAACATCTTCCTGGGGGAAGAAGCAAACGACCTTCACCTCGCGCACCGCAAAGTGGGTGACATTCGAGCGCTGGCCGTCCGTGGTGTCCTGGGCAACGTAGTTCCGTATCTCCTGGGGGGAGATGAGGCGAGGCGAGGGGGACGACAGCAGGCGGTAATACTGGTCGAGGGTGTTGCGGTAGCGGCGCAGGTGCTCGTACTTTGCCTGTGGCTCGGCGTAGCCGGTGGGCAGGCTGGAGGGCAGAGCTGGCAGCGGCTTGCCTGCAAACTCGTCGAGGCGGTCCGGGGGCTGCCCCAGGCGGAGTTGGTAGTAGTAGGGCGCAATCACTTCATCGAGGAATCCCCGTGTGGTATAGAACCAGACTTCGGCGTAGGGCGGGATGCCGGGGTTATGGTAGATGGTGCTGCGAACACCGGTGCAGTGCTGCCGGTCGCCATCGGGGATTTCGGTCGCAGTCAGACCGCTCAGGCTTTGCAGCAGGCGGCTCTTCCCCTGCCGCGCCCGCCCGATGACCCCGATATGCAGCGTGTCGCGGGCAAAACGGTGGCTGAGCCGGTCCAGGCTTTCCAGTTCTGCCGCTAGCTTATATTGAAGGGTTGCAAGGTCAATGTCGCGGAGCCGCCCGCTCACCCCCTCCTCGTCCATCTGTATCATGCGGTCACGCTGCTGTTCCAGCGCTGTGAGTGCCTCGGAAAGGTGCAAAAGGTGATACTGCACCTGCTCAATGTCCCGGGCAAGTGGCTGGCGGCTTTCGATGATGCGGGCAATCTGGTCGCTCCGTCTGGTCGCTGTGGTGTCGGGGGGAGGCCTGGTTGCTCGGTGTCCGGTGCCTGGTTGTCCCTCAGTGTTCATGAAATCGTTTCTCTCACTGTCGCCTGTGCATCAGGATAGGAAATGTCCCCATGATAGAACAGGTCGGAGAGAAACACAAGGTGCTCGGGCGGTCGACCAATGTTGCAAGCAGTTTTGCACCCCACCCAGTGGCTCCATGGTCATTGCCAACTCCCCCCTGATATCTGGTACAATAGGGAGAGATAGCGATGCAGAAGCGAGGGATAGACACCTATGGCAACGGCTCCTCTCAGTACACGCGTCAGTCGATTGGAAGACCTGGTAGCCGACTTGGTGAGCAGCGTCGCGGCTATGTCGCACCGAGTGGACCTGCTCGCGGAGAATATGGACCGCCGGTCCCGCGAGTCCCGCGAAGAGATGCAAGCATTCAGAGCGGAGATGCGTGCATCCCGCGAGCAGTTCTCGCGGGAGATGCGCGAGTCGTACGAACGGTTCGAAGCAAAAATGGAAGAGTCGCACGAACGCTTCAAGGAGGAAATGCGCGAGTCGCACGAGAACTTCTCCCGCGAGATGCGCGAGTCGCACGAGCAGTTCAAGGAGGAGATGCGCGAGTCGCACGAGCAGTTCAAGGAGGAAATGCGCGAGTCGCGCGAGAACCTCTCCCGCGAGATGGGCACTTTCAAAGACAACGCTGAGCGCGAAGACCGGAAACTGCGCCAGCATCTCGCGGAGGTGTCCGACCGTATGGGAACCCTTGCGGAAGACCTGATTGCCCCCAGTATTCCGGGTATCTTGAAGCAGATCGTTGGATGCCCGGAGCCTCCCATTATGTCGGGGGTTCGGATACAACGCCAGAGTGGGGAGCGGTTCCAGGAGTATGACGTCCTGGTGGTTTGTGGGGAGTATGTGTTGATTAACGAAACAAAAAGTCGGATGCGAACCGCAGACATCCCGGCTTTTGTGGCGGTATTACACCGCTCCCGCGAATTTTTGCCAGAGTATGCCGACAAGCGGATTATCGGGTCCCTGGCCGGTCTCTACCTGGACCAATCCATGGTGACTTACGGGGAGCGTCAGGGTTTGCTTATGCTTGGCATTGTGGGAGGGTTGGTCGAAGTGCTCAATCGTCCGGGCTTTGCGCCGGGGGTGTTCTGATTGTCTTCTGGGCTAATGGTGGTATCATGGGGGGGTGTGGTTTCCAATTGGATGGGTGAACGCGGAACGATACAGAGACAGAAAGGAACAAGAAAAAACCCGGTCCTATTCAGACCAGACAACGGGACGTAGGCCGGGAGCATTGGTGAAATTATGAGTACACAGCTTTCTTTAGATATGCAAGCTCGTACGGTTCTGGGCAAAAAGGTCAAACACCTGCGCAAAGAGGGGTTGCTGCCCGCCACGGTTTATGGCAAGGGCATCGAACCGCTCTCTGTTCAGGTGTCTGAGCGCTCGTTTCAAACTATCTATCGTCAGGCAGGACGGACGGCCCTGGTGGTGTTGAATATCCCTGGACAGGGGAAAAAACCCTCGGCCTTTATCCAGGAGGTCCAGCGCCACCCCGTCAAGCGGGATATCATCCACGCCGACTTTCGGGTGGTGGACCTGACGGTGGCTATCAATGCGGAGGTGCCCGTCACGCTGGTCGGGAAATCGCTCCTGGTCGAACGGGGTGATGCTATCATCAATCATGGTCTGAGCACCATCGAAATACATGCTCTTCCGGAGGATGTTCCGCCCCACATTGATGTGGATATCAGCGGGTTGGACAGCTTCGAGAAGAGTATTCACGTCAGCGACCTGCAAGCCGGTGCTGATTACACCTTTGTGACGCCGGGTGATGCGCTGGTTGTTTCGCTCACCCAGACTCGGGCGGTTGTGACCGAGGAGGCTGCTCCTGAAGGGGAAGGGGGCGCAGAACCTGCCCTCATTCGCAAGGAACGGGAAGAAACATAGGTTGGTTGGTTCTGATTCTGACTAGCCCGTAGGGGAGACGTCCTGTCACCCCTACGGGCTACCTGTATGGGGAGGGGGAGCCTCTGGCTATCCGGCCCCGAGGCTTGCGGGGTTGCTACATGAGTTCGAAGCCCTTTCCGAAGAAATACACCAGGGCGAGCATGGCGAAAATGAAGGCGCTGGCCTCCAGCAGCATGGCCCGCCGCAAGGCGGAGCGGGTCTCTCTGGTGACGTCGTGGAGTTTCATGGCCGTGGAGGAACACAGCCAGAAAAACCCCGACATCATCGCGCCAAGCATAGAGAAAAGCCCCCAGATAAAGCCCGCCGGGAGCAGCAGCGAAAGCACCAGTCCGAGGGCTATCAGGCCGTAGGCCACGCCCACCACCTTCGGGGCAATTATGGCCAGACCTTCGGCGGTTTCGGCGGAGGTATAGGCCGTATCGAAGGCTGCCCGGGCGTTCCTGAACATCCCGACCATCGAGATGGGTGTTTCTTCCGATGTTGCTTCAACATGCCGTCCTGCTGGCTTATTCTGGTTATCCAGAATATCCGGTTCAGGAGGGGAGGAAGCATGGTTCAGTTCTGACATAGCGCTGCCCTTCTAACAACTTCTCAACAATCAACTCAGTCAACTCGGTCAATTCTTCTGATGCCAGGCTACTCCAGCCATAGCACCTGATCGTTTTGCCAAGTATAGCCGAGAGTAGCGGTCTGTGCAAATAGGGTCCTTCGAGGGTTTTCGAGGTAACTGTTCAGATTATGGTTCTTATGACTCTTGCATGCCTGGTTCCTCTGTGGTATACTACGCTGAGAGATGCGGGTGTAACTCAGTTGGTAGAGTGCCTGCCTTCCAAGCAGGTTGCCGTGGGTTCGAGTCCCATCGCCCGCTCCATACGTGATAATTCAACAGAACGTCTGATAGTCGTTGTTAGACTATCAGGCGTTTCTTTGTTTGGGTGAGAAATCATAACTCCTGCTTTGTTTTGAGTTCGACTTTATCCCTTTGTTCGACAAATATCGCTTGATGGCGTATGCTGGTAGCAAGCTGCGATGAACGAGAAAAAAAAGATGCGTGATGCTTGCCCTGCCGACGCCGATGATCCGCCTGTTGCGTCCGATGGAAGTCGAGGAGAACACCCATCACCCCCACACCACCACCACGCTCCTCCCCGCCGGCGTCGTGGCTGGCTCGGTCGTGGTGCGCTCGGCGATGTCGGGCAACCCCTCGCGGCGGTCGAAGATGACCAGCCATCCGGTGTCCAACCCCAACCCCGCCAGGTAGCTGTCCAGTTGCGCTAATCCCGCATGGAGCGGGTTCGTCTCCCCTTCACGCCACACCTTCAACTCCATCGCCAGCGCCACCTCGTCATACCGCACGCACAGGTCCATCCGTCCCGTCCCGATGGCATATTCGCGCTCAATCGTGCCGCCCGCATTGACCACCCGATGGAGGAAGGCCATCAGCACCAGGTGGGGGGCAATCTCGTGGTAGTGGGTGCTCTTGAGGAGTGGCTGCCCGTGCTGCCGCCAGAAGGCCAGGAATGCCTCCAGCAGCTTCGCGGGGTCCAACCTGCTGTCGGGCGTGAGCCAGGTGGGAGCGATGATGGGCAACGAATCCTGGGGCGCGTTTGCCAGCACCCGCGGGATGACCTCCTGGTAGATGGGGTTGGCAACCACCAACCCGCCCGCGGGGTCTCGCCGTACGAGTCCCAGGTCCACCACAAACTGGCGGTCATCGGCAGGAACGTTGCCAAGCATCTGCCCGGCCAGCATTGGCTCGATGATGCGGCGCACCCGCGGCTCGCGCAGCCGCTCGGCCAGACTGTCCAGGTGGGTGTCCTGCCGCTGGATGAGCAGTTCCTTCGCCTGGTCCACGTGCGCGGGGATGATGGGCGTGGCAGGGTCGGGCACGAGCACCTCGGTGATTTGCCGCGCCAGCGCGTTGACGAGCCAGGGCTGCCCTTGCGTCAGGGAGAAGGCCCGTGCCGTCGCGTCAGAGGTGAAGACCTGCCCCGTCTCGTCGGTGTGCTGCTGGTAGAGCGCGGCCACCTCCTCGGCGGTGAAGTTGCGGAGCGTGAGGGATTCGGCCTTGATGTTGAAGGGACTGGACGTGTGCAGGCGGTCGCTCCCGCCAGAGGCGACTTTGTAGTCGCGCACGTCGCGCAGGCCGATGAGCGCCAGCGACCAGGGGAAGGCGCGGGGGCGTCGGGAATAGCCAGAACAGAGTTGACGCAAGATCGAGATGAGCGCATCATCTCGCAGGGCGTCAATCTCATCAAGGAAGACGACCAGCGGACGGGGGGAGGATGCGGCCCAGGTTCGCAGAGCCGTGCCCAGGCGAGACCCTGGCACATCATTGGGCCAGGGAGCAGGATGCAGGTCAGGAGGTAATTGCCAGGTGGCGGCATCCCGCCAATCGGACAGTATCGCATCCTCCGCGGCTCCAGGGTTATCTTCAAACGGGGCCCCACGTTCCATCGAGACCAGCACCGCGGTGTACGCGCCCGCCGCCGTGAGTTCCTGCGCCAGGGTGAGCAGCGCGGTGGTCTTGCCCGTCTGCCGCGGGGCGTGCAGGACGAAGTAGAGTTGCTGGTCAATCAGCCGCCGCACCTGCGGGAGCCGCGCCATCGCGGGCAGCATATAGTGGCGTTCAGGGTTGCACGGCCCCGCGGTGTTGAAGAATCGGTTCATCGGTTGGCCTCCTTTCTGTTGCTTTCGTGCTCATTATACAGGAAGAATGGTATAGATGAGGCGTGTTCTCTACCCCTTGTGTATGTGTCAAGTAAAAAATGGAAAGGTTGACACCCAGGGATTCGACAAGCGGTTGGGATTCCACAAACGGTTGGGAGCAGGTTCCCCACATCCCCAGATTCCTGGTATAATCCATGCTGTCACGAGCAGCCAGAGTATTCACGAGCAACCAGAGGATATCAGAGCAGACACAGAACCAGACGTGCAGACAGTATCACAAGAGAAACAACCAGAACGAAGGAAGCGAGGGGTGGGGGTGCCTCGTCCGCGGGGAGCGCCGACCTTTCGCCCCCGGATGCGGTTTTTTCGGGCCGTGACTTTCTTTTTGCGGGTAGTGATTCATCTTGCCATCTGGGATATCCTGCTCGCCCGTTCCCTGTTTTTCCGTTGGTACGTGCGGCAGACCATGACCGCGCGATGGGTGAGGATGGCCCGCCGCTTCCGCAAACTGGCCGTTGAACTGGGGGGCATGCAAATCAAGTTCGGGCAGTTTCTCAGTTCGCGGGCCGACGTCATCCCCGACGAGGTACGCCACGAACTGGCAGGGTTGCAAGACGAAGTCCCCGCCGCGCCTGCCAGCCATGTGCTGGACCTCATTATGCGGGAACATGGTCAGCCGCCAGACCAGCTCTTTCAGTGCTTCGACCAGGAGGCCGTAGCTGCCGCCTCGTTGGGGCAGGTGCATTTTGCCACCCTGCACGACGGGCGGGACGTGGCGGTCAAGGTCCAGCGCCCCCACATCGAAGCAATCATTGAAGTTGATTTGAGCGCTCTCGAATGGGTGCTCCGTCTCATCAAAGACGTTTCGGTAGTCCGTCGCCGCGCCGACGTGATGGCGCTCTTTGGGGAATTTGCGCGGGTGCTCCGTCAGGAATTGAACTATGTGCAGGAAGCTCGCAATGCTGAAATCTTCCGCACCAACCTGGGGAACCTGCCCGGGGTCTACGTCCCCATGCCCGTCAAGGAACTAACGACCCTGCGGGTGCTGGTGATGGAACGCATCAGTGGTATCAAGGTGAACGACAAGGCCGCTCTGCGCCAGGCAGGTATCAACTTCCACGACCTGGCCGAGCGGCTCAACCAATCCTATCTCAAGCAGTTCTTTCTCGACGGGTTTTTCCACGCCGACCCCCACCCGGGCAACCTGTTTGTGCGGATTGAAAGAGAGATGGCGCACCCTGTTTCTCCGTCATCTGCTCCTTTTACCAATACCAATGGCGTGGACCCCTCCGAGACCGATACCGAACTTCCCCCCTTCACGGTGGGCACCCCCTTTACCCTGATCTTCATTGATTTTGGCATGGTCGGGGTGCTGCCGCCCCAGACTATCGAGGCGGTGCGGAACGGGTTGCTCGGTCTGGCTACCAGCGACGCCGAACGGATTGTTGACGTGTTCTACAACCTCAAGATGTTTTTGCCCAACGTGGACCGGCGACCGATTGTCCAGGCGGTGCAAATATTGCTGCGCCACGTCTACAACCTCAATATTCGGGACCTGACCAATATCGATGTCGAAAGCGTCTTCGATGAGGTGCGCGACCTGGTGTATGACCTGCCGTTCCAGCTTCCCCAGGACATGCTCTACCTGGGCCGCGCCCTGGGGATGGTGACGGGCTTGATTATGGACCTGGACCCGGATATGAACCTCTTTGATTCCATGCGGCCCTTCGCGGGGAAGCTGCTCGATCAGGAGCGACAGAATGGCAACTTGTTCGAACGGATCCAGCAGGAGGTGCGCGAGATGGGGCAGATTTTGCTCACCCTGCCCCGCCAGATGGACACCTACTACCGCGCTGCCAACCGCGGCGACCTCCAGACCCGCACCGATTTTGGACGGGTAGAACGCATGCTGCGGCGCGTGGAGCAGTCAACCGACCGCCTGACCGGGGGGGTGATAGCCACCGGGCTGTTTCTTGGCGGGGTGCAGCTGCGCATCCGTGGGATGGAGAAGGAAGCGTCGGGAGCGTGGATGGCCGCAGCAGCCGCTATCCTCTGGACCGTCCGTCCCCGCGGGCGCGGGAATGGGGGAGCGCCGCCGTTTATCAAGCGTGATGGGTGAACCACGTGATGCATCGGGTGCGATTGGTCCTCCTGGCTCTGGGCGTGGGTGGTGCGGTGTTCCTCCTGGTCGGGGTGGGCGTGGGCTTGCTGCTGCCTCTGGCTCACCAGCACGCACCCCGACCCCATCTCCCCCTCCAGCTTCAAGACGATATCCAGCGGGCCGACGCCCTCTTTGCCGACGGCCACTACTATGCTGCCCTCCAGGAGTATACGCGCCTTTCTGCTCAGGAACCTCTTCTCCCCCCCGACGCCGCCAGTATCCTGCTGCGCCTGGGGATGGTCCGGACCATTCGTGGCGAATGGGACCAGGCCGAAACTGCCTTACGGCAGGCGCTCCACCAGCACCCGATAGAACCAGGAGCGGGAGCGGAACAACCGTCGCGTGGTCTGGCGCGGCTCTACCTGAGCCACGTCTTGCGAGAGCAGGGGCGGATGACCGAGGCCGCGTGGGTCTGGGCAGGGGCAAACAGAGACGGAGCCGAGGACAAGGAGACAGAAGACCCGCGGTTCACGGGGCCGTCCCACGTCTTGCAGGCGGAATGGGAACTGCGCCAGACCCACTACCGCACTGCCGAGGCGCACTACCGCGCCGCGACCCGCTATCCCCTCCCCTCCGACTGGGGAAAACTGGTTATCTACCGACTGGCGTTCCTCGACGCTGCCACCAGCGCCAGCGCCGCCCTGGACGAACTGGAGACGGGTGCGGACTGGTATGCGCAGTGGGATGGGCAGAACCGCGGCTCTCCCCGCGGCAGCCTCAAGCTCCCCCACCTCCCCACCCGCGGCCCTCCCCTCTCGCTCTCCATCCGTCCACCTGACCCCTTCCTGACTCCCCTGTTCCCTGACATCGGCTCCCAGGCAGGCACCCTCCTGGGTATCTTGCGGGCCGAGCCGGTCAAGCGGGCGCAGCTTCTTGGGCAGTTCTACCTTGGCCAGTCCCACTATGCGCTTGCCCGCGACCAGTTTGCCCGCGTCCCTCCCGTCCACCCCCTTGCCCTGGCTGCGGCGGTCTCGCTGGCCTATAGCCGCTGGCAGGAGGGCGATATTCGCGGGAGTATCCGCGACCTGGAAACCCTGGCCGCGGCCCACCCCGACCAGCCGCGTCTTCGGGTGATGCTCGCCCTTGCCTACCTGACCCGCTCCGACCCGGACGCCGCCCGTCTGCATATCCACACCCTGACGCAGAACCACCCTGACCAGCCGGAGATTTACCTTTCCTGGTCTCACTGGTATCTCTTTCATCGGGACTACGTCAATGCAAGCCGGGGGTATCAGAAAGCCATGGCCCAGGCGGTGGTTCCCTTTGCGCAGCGCGGGCGCTACGCGCTCCTGACCGCCCGCTACCACCTCGCCACCACCTACGCCGTCTGCGAGGAGGGGCTTCCGGCGGCTGAAACAGCAGTGCGAGCGCTCCCAAACCAGGCCCGGGCCTGGACGACCCTGGCCGCCAGTCGCTACTACTGCCGCGACCTGTCAGGGGCCAGGGCTGCGGCATACCAGGCGCTCAACCGGGGAGCCGGAGCCGAAGCCGCGTTCTACCTGGGGGCCACGCTGCTGGATATGGGAGACATTCCAGCGGCCCGTACTGCGCTCGTTCAGGCGGCAGACGAAGCCCCGGACACCATCTGGCGCGAACGGGCAGAAGCCCGGCTGTCCTCCCTGGGAAACCCATGAGGGAACGAAATCCGGTCTCAGGTCTTCTTTCTCCAGATGGAGAGGTAGAGGTCCACCTCAAACCCGCAGTTGGCACACCGTCCGCTGTCCATTCCGACCAGCCGCGAAACCCCGTTCTCCCGCGTAATCAGGGTCGACTGACAGGCCGGGCAGCGCGTCACCTGGTTGGGTTCGGCTCCGTAGACAAACAGCAACCCCCCCTCGTGCCCGATACGCCGCGCCCGGTTGACCGCTGCCGCCGCCTGGGCCCCCGCATCGCCAGGCAGCACGTGCCAGGGCGTCTGCGACCCAAGCTTCTGCCGAATCCAGTCCACCAGCTGGCGCAGGTGGTCCGGGTCGTCGTTGACGCCCGGGTGCATGCGCGTCGTGATTTCAAGGTGGCACTTCCAGCGCTCGCGGGCCAGCGCGGCAAACCCGAGAATACCGCGCCACTTCGGGACCCCGGCCAACCGCTCATACTCCGTATCCCCGAACCCCCGCACGTCCAGGCTGATGCCGTGGAGATAGGGGCCAAGCTTGTTTAATATTTCGACCGTGAGAAAGCCGGTCGTCACGAGCGCCGTGTAGCGACTGGTCGCCCGGCTGGTCTTGAGCAAGTCAAGCACGTATTCTGGCGAAACGGAAGGCTCGCCATAGGCCCAGACCACCCCGCGGCACAGCTGTTTGAGCGCAAACGCCGAGGCTTTTTCGGCGGGAAGTCTCCGCTGTTTGCCCGGCTCCTGGGGGATACGTGCGTAGGCTCCCCGCTGCTGGTCAACGGGAAAGTTATACCCCCACCCTCCGACCGCCAGGACCATCGAGTCGGGGAAAAAGTGCCACAACCGAAACTCCTCGATGGGGCTGACGGTGGCCGCGCTGATCAGGCCATGATTGATGGGGATGATCCCCTTGTCACCTCCCTTGCGCATCAGGCACCGACCGACTTCCCCCGGTCGCAGCACACAACGCCACTGGCAGGCATTACAATGAATGGCCCCATCTTCCGTCCTGGTCATAAAGTGCGTGAACTGCATATGTGGGCTTCCACTCCAACCACTAGCTTTTTGCGAATCTATCAGGTATAATGCAAAGGAGTTGTTTCTCTTCAAAATTGCCCGAAACGATTCTCTTTGCCACGTCCGCTTACCTGGTTACTTTGATTTATGGATACAACGGATACCAGACCTTCATACCCATACCGCGGAGCCGGCGTCCATGCGTCCGTTTCGCCGGCGGCGGTGACGGTGCCTGGAAGCTCCCCTTCCCCTTCCCGGAAACCGGCTCAACAGTCCTGGCACCATTTTGTCCCCTACGAGCAGCACGAGCAACCACCGACTCTCACCGTCCGGAGCGCCGTCAGGGAACTGCTGGAAACCGTCATCTATATCGTGCTGGTGTTTGTGATTGTGCGCAGCATGGTGCAGAACTTCAAGATTGAAGGGTCGAGTATGGAACCTTCGCTGCACAATGGGCAATACATTCTGGTCAACAAGCTGGTCTATTTTAATTTCGACCTGAGTGCTCCGCTGCGCGTGCTCCCCGGCTCC
>DAOTUF010000409.1:0-14802 GCA_034437495.1 Chloroflexaceae bacterium
CCTCTACCATATCCCCTATGGATAGCATACCCACCCGCTCCCTACCCGACCTGAACCCGGCGCAGCAAAGGGCCGTCCGGTCCCCCGACGGTCCCGTGCTGGTGCTGGCCGGGCCGGGCAGCGGCAAGACCCGTGTGCTGACCCACCGCGTTGCCTACCTCATCGAGGAACGGGGGATTGACCCGGCCCACCTGCTCGCCGTGACCTTCACCAACAAGGCGGCCCGCGAAATGCGTGAGCGGTTGACCGTGCTGGTGGGGGAGCGCCAGGCCGCCGCCCTGACCGTCGGCACCTTCCACCACCTCTGTGCCCTCTTCCTGCGCCGCGATATCGTCCACCTCGGACGCGCCCGCGATTTTGTCATCTACGACGCCGACGACCAGGAGCGCCTCATCCGCCAGGTGCTCAAAGACCTCAACCTGGACGAACAGCACAACCCGCCGCGGGCCATCCTCAGCCAGATATCCAGCGCCAAGAACGAACTGCTGACCCCCGAAGCGTATGCCCAGGCTCCCGAACGAGCCTCCAGCTACCGCGAGATGCTCATTGCCCGCTGCTACCAGCGATATCAGCAGGTGCTCGGCGAGAATAACGCGCTTGACTTTGATGACCTGCTCTGCGAGACCCTCCGCCTCTTCGACCAGCACCCGCCCGTGCTGGCCTCCTACCAGCACCGCTACACCCACATCCTGGTTGACGAGTATCAAGACACCAACCGCGCTCAATATCTCCTCGTGCGCCAGCTTGCTACCCTCCACCGCAACCTGTTTGTGGTGGGCGATGAGGACCAGTCTGTCTACTCGTGGCGCGGCGCAGATGTGCGCAATATCCTGCAATTTGAAGATGACTACCCCGACGCCGAGGTCATCTTGCTGGAGCAAAACTACCGCAGCACCCGCGCCATCCTCGACGTTGCCCAGGCCATCATTCGGCGGGGAACCACCCGCAAACATCTCAAGCATCTGTGGACCCAGAACGAGGCCGGGACCGTGGTGGCGATGATTGAAGGCTACGACCAGTATGTCGAAGCCGGGTACGTCGCTGAAGAAATCGCCCGGCTGGTCGGGAACGGGAGCTACCAGCCGGGCGACTGTGCGGTGATGTACCGCACCAATGCCCAGAGCCGCGTGCTGGAAGAAGCCTTCGTCCACGCCAACCTGAACTACCAGATTTTTGGCGGCATCCGTTTCTATGAACGCAAAGAGATGCGAGATATCCTTGCCTATCTGCGGCTCATCCTCAACCCCGCCGACCGCGTGAGCCTCGAACGGATTATCAACGTTCCGCCGCGCAAGATTGGCAAGCGCACCGTGGAAACCCTCCAGCAGTGGGCCGCAACGCTCCACGTCTCCCCCTATGAGGCGCTCCGCCGCCTGGCTGAGGGGGAGCAAACCGCCCCCTTCGCGCCCGGCCCGCGCAAGGCGCTGCTGCGGTTCCGCGAGACCATCGAAGAGTTTGTTGCCATCCGCGACCGCGTCGATTTGCTCACCCTGCTTGATAGGTTGCTGGAGCGGCTCACTATGCGCGGCTTCTTGCTCAAGGAGTATGGCGAAGAGGATGGCAGCGAGCGGTGGAGCAATGTGCAGGAACTCTGCCAGACCGCCGCGGAATACCAGCACCTCCCCATCCCCGACCAGCTTCCGGCCTTTCTCGAAACTATCGCCCTCTTTGCCGACCTGGACCGTCCCGCAGACCCCACCACCGATGGGGTGACTTGCACCACGCTCCACCAGGCCAAGGGGCTGGAATTCCCTGTCGTGTTCCTGATTGGCCTGGAGGAGGGGATACTCCCGCACTCCCGCTCGATGGAGCGGGCCGACGCGGTAGAAGAAGAACGACGCCTGCTCTACGTTGGCATAACCCGCGCCCGCGAGCGGCTCTACCTGCTGCGGGCCTTCCGCCGGGCGAGGTATGGTGATGTTATGATGAACGAACCTTCCCGCTTCCTGCGGGACATCCCCCCCGACCTGGTGGAACCAGTGGTGCGGCGCGAACGCCTGTCGGGAACCACCTTCTCCGACTCCTCCGAAGCGCCGTTTGCGTTTGGTCCCTCCCGCCGGTCCCAGGGTTCACCGGCCTGGCAGGGACGCAGCCGTGAGGAGCGTGGGGGACGTGAGGGTGGGGGGAGCATCACGACCACGCTATCGGGCAGCACCAGCGTTCCCGAAATCCGCTTCGGGGCAGGGCAGCGCGTCCGCCACCAGAACTACGGCGAAGGGGTGGTCGTCAGCAGCAGGCAGGTCATAGGAGATGAAGAGGTCCTGGTGAACTTCCACGACCACGGGCAGAAGCGCATGCTGGCGAGCTTCGCCCATCTCGAACGCATCGAGTAGGAGCGAGGGGGAGCGGGGAAGAGGCGTCCGGGGGGGGAGCAGCCGGGGCTTGCGAAACTCCGCAAGCCGGTATACCATTGTCTATCATACATCTCACAACATTAGGCATAGGAGGCGAAACGAATATTTCTATGACACAACCAGACCACCGTCTGCGGGTCGGCGTAGTGCTCGGGGGGCGCTCCTCCGAAAAGGAGATTTCGCTTGAAAGCGGACGGAATATCTTCTCCAACCTGGACCCCTCCCGCTACCTCGGGGTCCCCATCTTTATGGACGCGCAGAGTCGGTTATGGGAGATGACGCTGCCGCTGCTGGTCCAGAACACCACCGCCGACATTGAAAGTCGCCTGGAGCAGGGAGGGCAGCGCATACGCTACGAAGCGCTGAAAGAACGGGTCGATGTGGTCTACCTCGGCCTGCATGGGAAGTGGGGCGAAGACGGGTGCTTTCAGGGCTTGCTCGAACTGCTCGACGTGCCCTACATCGGCAGCGGCGTGCTCGGGTCGGCGCTCGGGATGCACAAGGCCGTCCAGCGGCACGTGCTGCGGCAGGTGGGGATTGATGTGCCCCGGTGGGAGAGCATCCACCAGCGCCAGTGGGAGAGCGAACCCGAGGCCGTCCATACGCTGGTAGTGCAGCAGATGGGCTATCCCTGCGTGGTCAAGCCCGGTCGGGAGGGGTGCAGCACCGGCCTGAGCGTGGTGCGCTCTGCCGACCAGCTCGGAGCGGCTATCGAGCAGGCGCTCCGGTGGGATACGACCGTGCTGGTGGAGGAGTTGATCCAGGGGATGGAAATCACCGTGGCGGTGGTGGGCAACGAGCACCTGACGGTCTACCCCCCCACCGAAACCCCCCCGAAAGGCGATTTTCTCACCATCGAAGAGAAATTTCTTCCCGGCGAGGGGAACAACATCACCCCGGCGCGGCTCCCGGAGACGATGTTGACGCATATTCAGGAAACGGTGAAGCGGGCCTATCGGGTGCTCCACCTGAAGGGGTTCGCCCGCTTTGACGGCTTTGTCGTGGGGGAACGGTTCCTCATGACCGAACCCAACACCCTGCCCGGCTCCTCCCCTTCGTCCACGATTTTTCAGGGGCCGGCGGAAGAGGGCGTTTCGCCCATGGCGCTCGTTGACCAGGTGATACAACTGGCGCTGGAGGCGCACGCTTGCAAGAAAGGGCCACTCGACTAACGATGCAGGACCTTCAGGGAGCCGTGGTTATTGTCACGGGGGCGTCAAGCGGGATAGGTGCAGCCACCGCCCGCACGCTGGCCGGCGCCGGGGCCAGCGTCGTGCTGACGGCCCGTTCGGAAGCACACCTGACGCAGCTTGCTGCCGAACTCCCCGGCGAGCCGCTGGTCGTTGCCGCGGACCTGGGGGACGAAGACGGAGCCAGGGGACTGGTTGACCGGGTGCTGGCAGCGCACGGACGGGTTGATGTGCTGATAAACAATGCAGGGGTGGGGTTGGCGTCTCCCGTCGAAACCCTGACGCGGGGGGACGTGGAGCGAGCGTTCGCGGTCAATCTTCTGGCTCCCCTGACCACCATCCAGGCGGTCATCCCCTCCATGCGCCAGCGCCAGAGCGGGCACATTATCAATGTCTCGTCGGTGGTGGGGATTGCGGCGCTGCCCTATGGAGGGGGCTACGCCGCAACCAAAGCCGCCCTTGACCGGCTGACCGAAGCGCTGCGCATTGAACTGCGCGGCAGCGGCATCGCGGTCACGCTGGTGCGCCCGGGCACGACCCGCACCGACTTTGGCACCCGTCGTCTGGGACACCCCGACCGGCTGCACCGGCAGCGAGTTCCCCGCGGGGTTTCCGCCGAACGGGTGGCCCGGGTGATACACCGGGCCACCCTTCGCCGCCCCCGGGTGGCCTACGTCACTCTCCAGGACCGCGTGCTGGTTCTGCTGGCTCTGCTGGCTCCGCCGCTGGTTGACCGGGTGCTGGCCCACTCCTTCCGGTGGGATGGTGAGAGTCATGGTCATGATGATGATCGTGGCCATCCCACTGAGGAACATACAAGGTCGCAATGAGACGAAAGAGATTGAAGAAACACCTATACCTGTACCTATACCTATTATGAATGATAAACACCCACATTCCCAGGATGAGCACCAGAACGGGACCCCCGGCCCCCCTTCCCCCGAAGGCATCCCCTATTTTCGGATGCCTGCCCTTTCACCCGATGGGCAATCCCTGGTTTTTGTCCATGCCCATGATATCTGGCAGGTCAGCATCACCGGCGGAACCGCCGAACGGCTCCCCATCCACTATGTGTCTCACTGGGTGCCCCGCTTCTCTCCGGATGGGACCCTGCTGGCCTTCACCTCCTACCGGACCGGAGGAGGGGATATCTATGTCTTTCCCATCGGGGGGGGAGAGGTGCGCCAGCTGACCTCTCACAGCAGCTTTTGCAGCGTGGATGACTGGTCGGCTGATGGCAAGCACCTCTATTTCACCGCCCAACGTGAGCAACTGGGAGGCGAAGAAATCTACTGCGTGTCGCTGGATGGAGGCACCCCGGCGCTGGTGCTGGTCGAACCCCACGAAACCCTGGAGCACGTGAGTGCTTCGCCCGACGGACGGACCCTCGCCTTCAACACCACCCACAACCCCTGGTGGCGGCTCGGCCCCAGCCCCTTCGCGCCCTGCTATATCTGGCTCATGGACATTGGCGAGCGGGGCAGCCAACCGCAGGAGATGGAGCAGCGCAGCCCGCAGGAAGCACCCGAACCAGGGAACGAGACGCCCCCTCCCTTTGTGGCCAGTCCGTGGAAACCAGACCCGCAGCCCTTTGCGCGGGGCCGCTGGCCGATGTGGGCACCGGATGGTGCGGGGGTCTACTTTGTCTCCGACCAGGGCGGCACAGAAAACATCTGGTATCAGCCGCGGGGAAGCGAGGAGGCGCAGCAGGTGACGCACTTTGCCGACGGGCGGGTGCTCTGGCCTGCCATCGCCCGAAACGCCGGCACCATCGTCTTTGAGCGGGCGTGGCAAATCTGGCACCTGGACCTGGCCAGCGGCGAAGCGGCCCCCATCCCCATCCGGGTGCGGGCCGACACGCGGATGACACCCGTGCGGACCGAAAGCTGGTCGCGCTATTTCAGCGAACTGAGCCTGTCACCGGACGGCAAGAAGATTGCTTTCATCGCCCGCGGTCAGGTCTTCGCGGATTTTTCCGACAAGGAGACGGATAGAGACTTGCGGCAGGGACCGGCCTTCCGCATCACCAACCTTGCGGCCCGCCACAGTGATGTCACCTGGACGCCCGATAGCAACCGGCTGGTGTATGTGTCGGACCGCCACGGCGAAGATGAGCTTTTTGGCTACGACTTCCGCACCCGCACCGAGACCCGTATGACGCACCACCCCTCGTCCAAGGGTTTGCCCTGCTGCTCCCCCGACGGGGTGTGGGTCGCCTATTTCGATGGGTTCGAAACGATTGTGCTGCTCAATCTCCAGACAGGTGAGACGCACCCCTTTGTCCAGGGCAATTTTCAGGCCAGTCAGGGGTTGGCGTGGTCGCCCGATAGCCGGTGGCTGGCCTACCTCTCCCATGATGCACGCTTTTTCTGCAATGCCTATGTCCAGCGCCTCGACGAACCCGAACCCCACCAGATTACCTTTCTGAGCAACTTTATGGGCTATGGCCTGATGTGGTCGTCCGACGGGCGGTTCCTCATCTTCACCAGCGGGCAATATCGCCTGGAGTCCCAGATTGTGCGGGTGGACCTGACCCCGCCCCGCCTGTTCTTCCGCGAAGATGAGTTTGAAAAGCTCTTCGGGGAGGAACCGAAAGAGCAACCTTCCCAGTCCCCCCCGGAGGAGGAGCAGTCCGCCAGAGACGAGGACGAGGACGAGCCAGACCAGCCAGAGGAACCCGAGCGGGAGGGGCAAAAAGCGGCAGAACCGGGGCAGCCAGAGGAACCGGAGCGGTCCCCCGACCGAGAACCGGACCCGGACTCTCCCCCCCCTCCCCCTCCCGCATCTGAGCCGCGGCAAGAGACTCCGCAGGAGCCGAAGGAGAAGAAACCAGAGCCGGTGGATATTGTGTTTGAAGGCATCGAGCGCCGCCTCTCGTTCCTGACCCCGGTCCAGATGGACGCCAAAGCCCAGGCCATCAGCCACGACAGCCGCGACCTGCTGTTCCTGGCTGAGGTGGCGGGTAAGATTAATATCTGGACGCTGCCGCTGGATGAGCCGCGGCGGGGCCACCCCCCCCAACAGATGACCGCGGATAGCTCGGGGAAGCGGTGTCTTCAGTTTGTTCCCAACGACAAACACTTCTTCTACCTGGAAGATGGGCAGATTACCATTCGGAAATTCCCCTCCGGGCGCGACCCGCTCATCCTGTATACTCGCGGCGAGGTGACGGTGGACTTCGAGCAGGAGAAGGTGCAGGTCTTTGGCGAGGCGTGGCGGTTGCTGCGCGATATGTTCTACGACCCGACCTTTCGGGGACAGGATTGGAACGCCATCCGCGCACGGTTTGCGCCGCTGGCCGCCGGGGTGCGCACCCCGGCCGAACTGACCACCGTGCTGAACCTGATGGTTGGCGAACTCCGCTCCTCCCACGTGAGCGCTTTCTGGCGGTCTGGCGGGCAGAGCGACGACGGCTATACCGGAGTGCTCTTCGACCCCGTGACGCTCATCGAGCAGGGGAGCCTGCGCGTGGCCGGGCTGGTCCCCGAAAGCCCCGCGGCCCTGCTCAAGGACCCGCCGCGGGTGGGGGAATATCTGGTCGCCGTCGATGGAACCCCCCTCACCCCGTCGGCCAACCTGGACCACCTGCTCCAGCGGACCGTGGGGCGCAAGGTCGTGCTCCGCCTGACCTCCACCCCTGGTAGCTCCGAAACCCGCGAAGTGGCCGTGCGCCCGATAGACGAAGATGCCTATGAGCACCTGCGCTACCGGGCGTGGGTCGAGACCAACGAAGCCTACGTTCACCGTGTCAGCCAGGGGCGGCTTGGCTACGTCCACGTGCCCGAAATGAGCTACGAAGCCTATCAGCAATTTCTTGTCAACCTGGATGTTGAAACCCACAGCAAAGAGGGCGTGGTGCTCGACATCCGCTACAACAGCGGCGGGCATATCGCCACCTTTATCCTGGATGTGCTGACCCGCCAGGGCTTCATCGTGAGCGGGTTTCGGGGTCGTATCTCCACCGACGCCTACCACTTCTCGGGTAATCGTTCGCTGAACAAGCCGACCGTGCTGGTGACGAACGAAAGCTCGGCCAGCAATGCCGAAATGTTTACCGAAATCTACCGCCGCCTGGGGCTTGGCAAGGTGGTCGGGAAGCCCACGGCGGGCGCGGTTATCTGGACGACCGAGCGGACGCTCCTGAACCGCATCTCTTTCCGGCTCCCGCGCTACTCCGTCAGCACCCCCGAAGGGGAAGACCTGGAGGGCACCGGGCGGGACGTGGACGTAGAGGTAGACCAGGCACCGGGCGAATGGTCTCACGGGCGCGACCACCAGTTGGAGGCGGCAGTCGCGGTCTTGCTGGAGTCGCTTGGAGCGCAGAGCCAACATGCGGTATAATCTGGGAGTAGAAACAATACCTAGTAGTAGACACAGGTGGGATTATGAGTGACCTTCCACCACTCCGTTTTTCCGTTTGTATCGAAAAAATCTTCGAGGATTTGCCCTTCGAGCAGCGCATGGAACATGTCAAGGACCACGGGTTCACGGCGTTTGAATTCCTGGGGCGCGACCGACGGGATATGAACATCACCCTGGCGCTGAAAATGGCGCTGCGGCTGGAGGTCGTGGCCTTCGTGGGGAGCAGTGCCTCGCTGGTTGACCCTGCGCAGCGGAGCCGGTTCGAAAACGATATCAAGCGATCTGCCTCGCTCGCGGTCGACCTGTCGTGCGACAACTTGATTATGCATAGTGGCCCGACCCTGCCGGATGTCCCGCGGGAGCAGCAGCGGGCGAGCCTGGTCGAGGGGATCCAGTCGGTTCTGGATATCGCTGGCGACGCCGGGGTGACGCTGCTGCTCGAACCGCTGAACGCGGTCGATTTTCCCAGTCCCTATCTCACCTCCTCCGACGAAGGGTTCGAGATTATCCGCGAAATCAACCATCCGCGGGTCCGGCTGCTGTTCGATGTGTACAACCAGCAGATCAGCGAGGGAAACCTGAGCACGCGCATGATCAAGAACCTGGACCTGATCGGGCATATCCATGTGGCTGATGTGCCGGGCCGACGGGAGCCGGGCACCGGAGAGATCAACTATCGCTATCTCTTCAAGCTCCTGCGCAAACATGGCTATCGGGGCTACATTGGCCTGGACTATATCCCCCAGACCGACCCGAAAGTGAGCCTGGAAGCCATGCGGGTTATGATGAAGCAGCTGGAGGAATAGCGCCGCAAGGTGTGCCCCTTCTTGCGTGGTCCGGTCCGGTGCGCAAAAAAAAAAAACTCCGTCGTACGTATTATCGCTCTTCGTAGCGAAAGGTGATGGATTGTGCTATAATGGCATAACGTACCGGGTTTGTTCGATGGAGACAACCTCTAACTTCATCATGGAGCGTATGGATGTCACTCTATGTCCCGGAAGGGACTCCACCCATTGTCCCGGGGGCCATGGCCCGTATCGAACGACGGCTCCCGCACCCCGGCGAAGTCCTGGTGCGGGAGGGAGCACGTGTTGAGCCGGGGGATCTCATTGCTCGCGCGTTTTTGCCCTCCGCCCCGCAGATTGTCAATGTTGCGCAAGCCCTGGCCATTCCTCCATCGCTGGTAGGGCGGGCGATGCTCTGCGAGGTAGGCGACCAGGTATCACAAGGCCACGACCTTGCGCGGGCCGGTTTTGTTGGCGCACGGAGTTGTAAGGCCCCCGTGAGTGGTATTGTCACTGCAATTGACAGTGAGACGGGCTATGTCACCCTCGCACCCGACCCGCTCGAAATGACGATGACGGCCAATGTGCGCGGGGTGGTGATGGAGATTCTGCCCTATGAAGGGGTCATTATTGAGACGCTCGCGGCGCAGGTCTATGGGGTCTTCGGGGTGGGCGAGGAGCGAAACGGGGTCCTCCAACTGCTGGTGACGGACCCGGACCAGGTCGTCACCCATGAATACATCGATGCCCGGTACTCCTATATGATATTGATTGGGGGGAGCGGAGTCACGGCTGAGGCGTTGAGACGAGCAGTCCAATCGCAGGTTCGCGGCATCATCGTGGGCGGCATCGATGAGGAGGAACTCCGAGACTTCCTCGGGTGGGAGCATTACCACGAATGGCACACCGGCGTCCGAAGCTGGCGCTTGCCCAACCCACAGCATACCCCTGACCCTGGTATCACCCTCCTTGTCACCGAGGGGTTTGGCATCCACCCGATGTCGGCTCCGCTCTTTGACCTGCTTAGTTCCCGTGCCGGCCAGGATACGCTGATTGATGGCACGACCTGCCTGCGGCAGGGGATGCGGCGTCCGCGCCTGGTTATTTCGCTGGCCCGCAGCGAGGGGATGAACCTGGAACTGCCGCGCCCCCAACTTCGCCCGGAGGCGATGGTTCGCCTGCTCGACTCGGACCATCTGGGGCAGGTGGCGAAAGTCCTGTCGGTGCCCTCGGTGCCGGTGGTGATTGGTGCGGGGGTGCGGTCCCTCGCGGTTGAGGTGGTCCAGGAGCAGCGCCCGCCGTTCTGGGTGCCACGTACGGCGGTCGAAGTTCTGAACTGACCGGGGCAGAGGCAGGACGGCAGGAAGGCGATACCGCCTCTTCTCATGTGCTCATGTGCTCATTGAGAAGGGACCGGCTCTCTCCGGATAATAATGGTGTGAATAATCGTAATACCTGATTGTGTAAAGGGTTGCTCAGATATCTCTAGAGACGCAAAGGGTGAGAGAACGCGATGACGAACCAGATCGTGGTGGTTGCGGGGGATAACGAGACGCTCCGGGCGCTTTCTGAGCACCTGGACGCGCATATCAAAGTAAAATATATCGAATCCGCTAATGAGGTGCTCTGGGAAGTTCGCTCCGACCCCCCGGCGGTGATTATTGCGGACACCGATTTGCCTGAAATGAGTGGGTTGGAGATGGCTGAGATTCTGCCGAATTTCGATGTTCCGACCCGTATCATTCTGTGCAGCCGGGGTGAGAATCCTGCTGTTGCCAGAGAAGCCGAAGCCTGCGGGGTCTACCGGTTTTTCCATGGTTCCTTCTCCCCCGAAGATATGCACGTCGCTATCCAGGAGGCCCTGCGAGAGCACCCCGTCCCTGCTTCGGAACCGGAACCAGAGCCGGAGCACACACCGGAACCAGAGCCGGAGCACGCACCAGAAGCAGCACCGGCCCCAGAGCCACCCCTGGTGCCCGAACCGGTGCCCGAACCGCCTGCATCCGCAACCGTAGAACGGCCTCCTTCCCGCAGCCGCCTGGCGTCTCGGGCGGGGGGGCTGGCTTCCCGCAGCCGGGCAGCCGCTTCCGAACACCGTCCCGCCAGGCGACCAGGTGCCGAACCCGAACCCGAACCGCATGCTCACCACCACCACCATCGCCGACGGACTGGCACCCTCGTGCTGACGGCGGAGAATCTTCAACCCATCCGCAGCATTATGAGCCAGCTTTCGCAGGAACTTGGCCCACAGTGCGTGCTGCTCACCGACCACGCGGGTATGGTGCTGGTGGAGGTCGGAACGACCGACCGTCTGCCGGTCATGATCTTGCTGCCGCTCCTCTCCACCAGCTTCGCTTCTTCGGGGGAGGTGGCCCGCCAGCTTGGTGAGGAAGATGCGACCACGCTCTACATCCACGAGGGGGTGAACTATGACCTCTACTGCTTCGATATCGCCCAGAATTTCTTGCTGGTGCTGGTCTTCAACAAGAAGGTCGCCAGTTCGAAGATAGGAGCCGTCTGGGTGAATACGAAACGGGCTATCCGAGAGCTTCAAGAAGCCCTTCTGACCTGATTGATCGGGAGGAGGGTGGGCGAAGGGGACGCAGGAAAAACGGCCTTCTCGTCTCGCTCTCTCCTCCCTCCCCATTGACGAGAGCCAGTGCCTCTGCTATAATCTAGACGGGTGCCGAAGTGGCGGAATGGCAGACGCGCCTGGCTCAAACCCAGGTGAGGGCAACCTCATGTGGGTTCGACTCCCACCTTCGGCACCAGGTACTAACCCGGTCGGGCGGGGCGTGGCTCAGCCTGGTAGAGCGCCGCGTTCGGGTCGCGGAGGTCGGTGGTTCAAATCCACTCGCCCCGACCACATTTCTCAAGGTTTGGCCTGGAGAACAACAGAACATAAGGCCAGTGCTTACGTGGGTATTCGTCTGATTCCTCCGGGGGTGCTGGTCTTTCCTTTTGCCCGCCCGCTCACGCAAAGAAGGAGCCAGGAGCAGCCATGGCCGCATCGTCGCTGGTCGCCGCGTTCGCGAAGATTGGAATTATCTTCACCATCCTCATCGTCCTCGTTCAACTGGAAAAGTGTGACTATATCACCAGTGCGCTCCCCCCAAGCCCCTCCCCCTTTCCGAACCTGGCGCGGCTCCCGACGGTGACGCCAGAGACGCCAAGCCCCACCCCGGAGCCAACAGCAACCCTCGGTCCGCCAACCCCGACCCCCACCCCGCTCTCGATGGAAGGGGTGGTCGTGGTGGGAGCCAATATCCGAACGGGGCCCGGTATTGATTATTCCATTCTCTACACGCTGGCAAAAGATGACATCGTGGCGCTGCATGCCCGCCACGGAAGCTGGTACCAGGTCACGGCACCAGATGGAACCGAGGGGTGGATGGCTGCCGAAGTGCTGGATGTGATATCGGCGGTGGCCACTGCCGTGCCGACCATCACCCCGACCGCGGAGCCAACCCTCTCCCCCTGAGCATGAGCGTGAGAGAACCCGGGGCTAATCGCGGTAGGGGTCCAGCACATCGTCACCCGCCATCAACACGGCCAGCGGCTTGAGACGGTGCAGCACGCGCACGCTCCCCTGGTGGTGGGTGAGCACCTCGGGCAGTCGGCGGTAGACGTGTGGGCTTTCGTCGGTGCTGCCGCCGCGCAGGAGGACCCCCTCTCGTTTGAGCCAGTCCATCATCATCTCGCGGCTAATCTTGCCCGGCTTGACCACCTCCTTCACCCGCTTGCCATCCTTGCGCCGCCAGCGCGTGCGCCCGGCCGCCTGGGTGCGGCTCATCACCCGCCCGGCCCCGTGGATGGTGCTTTGCAAGGCCCGCTGGTTTTCTTCGCTCTCCACCCCTTCCAGAATAACCGTGATATCGCCCATCGAGCCGCCAACCACGCTGCGCTGGCCGGGGTGGTTGGGGGTGGCTCCCTTGCGCACGACCATCACCTCCTCGCCCTGGTGGGTCTCGCGCCAGATGTAGTTATGGTGGTTTTCGACGGCATCCACGGCCCGGGCGCTGAGGACGTCAAGCACCTGCTGGATGACGATACCCCGTCCGGCGTAGGCATAGCGCCCTGCCAGTTCCATCGCGGTGAGGTAGCTATCCCCAAGCCAGGTGCCCAGGTCAAACACGGTCGGTGGGATATCCATTCCGTCGGGGGTGCGCTCGCCAAAGTCGCGCCCTGCGCCGAGCGCCAGGTAGCCGCTGGCAATTTTGTGCCCCAGACCGCGGCTCCCAAAGTGGCAGACGACCCACAACCGTCCCTCCGCATCTTCCAGCAGGTCGACGAAATGGTTCCCCGACCCGATGGAGGAGAGTTGCTCCCGCGCCAGCTTTTTCAGGCCCGCAAGGTGGGGGATGTCCTTCCAGGCCGGGTCATCAAAAAGCGGGTGGTCATACTGGCGCTTGCTGGCCTGACCCAGGCCAAACACGAGGGTCCGTTCCAGCATATCCAGGATGCGCGACAGGTCCGGGCGGACATCATCCGCCATCAGGTTGGTGCAGACGGCCCGCAGCCCACACCCGATGTCATACCCGGCCCCGCTTGGCGAAACGGCGTTGCGGTAGGCCACCACCCCGCCAATGGGCATACTGTAGCCCTTGTGGTTATCGGCCATCAGCGCTGCACCCACGGCGCGGGGGTCGGCAGTGCAGCGCTCAATCTGCTGCATGGTGTCGCGGTCCGCCTCGCCAAAGACGGTAATCGGGACGCTGGTTGTGGTAGCTGGTTTTTCTTGCATCATTCTTGCTCCTGTAATTGGGCTGGAAAGGACCCTCCACATCACTCCATATTGTGGAGGGTCTCAAGTCATGATAGCATGCTTCTTCCACCGCACCCGTCTACTCCTGACCGCTCGCCCGCGCCAGTTCGCGCTGGACGACCTGCACAATCAGGTCATCAAGCTGTTCGACGGTGTAGGGTTGGTCTCCCGACTCGAGAGTGGTGCTCTCGCCGGGGGTGCCGCTGCGCTCGCCTGATTGGTAGGTCAGGAAGATGAAGCGGGCCAGGGTTTGCTGCGCTAGCTGGCGAAAGACGTATTCAGCAAAGTCGTCGGTGTTGCTTGCCGCAATGGGGTAAATCTTAATCCCCCGGGTCACGGCCTGCTGAATTTCTTCGGCATAGTCGTAATCCTGTTCGTAGTCGAGGTGCGGTCCGGCGTCGGCCACCAGGAAAATCAACCGAACGGCGCTCTCGCTGGTCCACCGCACATCCTGAACGGCTTCGTGCAGCCCTTCATTCAGGCTTTCGGGAGTATCCCCACCCCCATCGGCGGAAAAGCTGTTGAGTTGGCGGCGGAAGGAGTCCACGTCGCCGGTGAAGTCGTAGCGCCGGGTGATGTAGTCGTCGCCGCGGTCGCGGTAGGCCACCAACCCGAAGCGGAGAACCGGGCGGGGGGTCAGGGCGTCAATGCGCCGGGCGATGCTGTCGATGGTCTCTTGAATGCGACTAAGCTCATCGTTCATGCTGCCGGTGGTGTCGAGGAGGAACAGGATATCGAGGTGCAGGTCTTCGGGGGGTTGCGCATCTGCGACCACCAGTTCGACCCGTTCCTGGGCAGGGGTGCGAGGGCTGCGGGAGAGCGTGGTTTCGGCCCGGTCGTTCCCGTATTCGGCAACGATGCGGAACTCGGTGGTGTTCGGAGAAACACCATACGCCCGCGGCAGGAAGATGGTCTGACCACCGGCGTAGGTGCGGCCTTCAAAGAGCTGTTCCCGCCCGTCGTAGATGCGTACCCGTGCGTCGAGCAGGGGGTGCTGCTGGTCGTTGAGCACGGTGATAAGGTAGCGCTCGCTCACGTCGATGGTGCGGGCGGATGGCCCGCGGTAGGTGTCGAGGTAGCGCAGGTATTCTTCGAATAGCTCGTTGTCGTCTCGTTCGCCGGCCTTGAGGGGGGCCGGGCGTCCCTGGGGGCGAGCAGCAGGCTCGGGTGCGCCCGATGCGCCCTCGCCGTCCCCTCCGTCGGTGTCAGGAAATTCGCGTTCTTCTGCCTCCAGTTCCTCTTCGTCGGCATCACCGGCCCGACCCCGGTCGGGGGCGTCTTCTTTCGGGAGGGTCACACCGGCGGGCGGCGGCGGGGGAGAAGCGGGAGAGGAGGGGGGGGCCAGG